>URGC01000115.1 GCA_900547255.1 uncultured Eubacterium sp.
CTCATATTTCCTTAGTTTATGCGAAATTTCTGTCATCATTACTGTTTTTCCAGAACCTCTCACACCCGTTATCTTGTATACTGATTCTGATGGATTATCATACGCAAAATTATTCAGAATTTCTTCTGGCTGTTTAGTTGCAATATATGTGTATTCCGGCATTTTACTGAATGTTGTTGTAAAAGGATTCTGCATAATAATCAACTCCAATTTATACTTTTTATTTTGTTTTATACTTTTTATTTTCCTTTATACTTTTTTATACTCTATGGCAACTATATATTATTATCAACAAAATAAAATAATATATAGAAGCAATAATGAAATTCCTGATACTGAAAAAGTGGCATCAAGCCGAAGCCTGATGCCAGATAAATACTCAGAATACATGTGGGAAATTAAAGTACAGTTCATCATCTCCACTCTACGTCAACAGCCTCATTTGCAAGCTTTTTAAGATTTGCAAGTCTATTTACTGCCTCATTTAAGGTATCGTCCTTCTTTGCAAAATGAAATCTTATAAGGTTATGAATGTCTTCCTTAAAGAAGCTTGAACCCGGCACCGCCGCAACACCTACATACTGTGCCATCCATTCGCAGAATTTGACATCATCTTTGACACCAAACTCACTCACATCAACAAGTACATAATAGGCGCCCTGTGGGTCTGTATATTTAAGTCCAAGCTTTGCAAGTCCGCCAACAAACACTTCCTTCATATGTGCATAATGGGCGGCAAGTTCCTCATAATATTCATCACCGAACATAAGACCTGTTGTTGCAGCCTCCATAAGAGGTGCGGCTGCTCCTACTGTAAGGAAATCATGCACTTTCTTTACCCTGTCTATAATCTGTGGGTTAGCTATGACATACCCAAGTCTCCATCCAGTTATCGAATAAGTCTTAGACAACGAATTACATACAATAGTTCTGTCTCTCATTCCATCAAGTGCCTGCATGTACACATGCTTGTTAGGTGCGTATACAATATGCTCATATACCTCATCTGTGACAACATAGGCGTCATATTTCCTGGCAAGGTCAGCTATTGTGCTTAATTCCTCATATGTAAACACCTTACCACATGGATTAGATGGGTTACATACAATTATAGCCTTGGCTCCCTGTTTAAATGCATCCTCAAGCTTTGTCGGGTCAAATGTAAATTCTGGTGGAACAAGTGGTACATATATTGGTTCTGCGCCAGAAAGAATTGTATCTGCGCCATAATTCTCATAGAATGGCGAGAATATAACAACCTTGTCTCCCGGATTGGTAATACTAAGCATTGTCGCCATCATAGCCTCTGTACTTCCGCATGTGACAACAATCTCTGACTCAGGATCAATCTTGATTCCTGAAAAATGCTCATACTTGGCTGCAACAGCATCCCTGAAATTCTTAGCTCCCCATGTGAGGGCATACTGATGAGGGCCTATTCCTGCAACCTCAGATAATCTGTCTGTTATCTCCTTAGGTGGGTCAAAATCAGGAAATCCCTGTGACAGATTGACTGCTCCATACTTGTTGGCAACTCTTGTCATTCTTCTTATAACCGAATCTGTAAAATTGGCTGATCTTTCGCTTAACTCTCTCATATTCCCTTACTCCTTGCAAAGCCTCACAATATAATACGCATTTACCAGTGACACTCTATTTCTCAACATAAGCTCCGTCATAGACATTTCCTTCAATAACAATGTTACTGATTGTCTCTGGTCTGTCCGGAACTGGTTCAAGCTTTATTTTAGTACCACATCCGGCTATGTCGAGGTTTTCCAGAGTTATATTCTTAAAATATGGCACATCATCTTCATTATCAATAGCAACAGTCTCATCACGGTTAAGAAGATTGAGCACATATCCCATAGTCATGATAACAGCCTCATTCTTAATATCCAACATTCTGATATTCTTACATGTTATATTCTCAACAACACCGCCACGTCCAAGCGCACTCTTAATTCTTACGCCGACATCTGTCCCGATAAATGTGCAGTCCTCAACCAGTATATCCCTTACGTCTCTTGACATTTCGCTTCCTATTACAAATCCACCATGACCATCAAATACAATACAATCGTGGATATAAATATTGCTGCAAGGGCCTGTAATCTGTCTTGCCACAGCATTTTTACCAGACTTAATGCAGATTGCATCATCACCTGTCTCAAAATTGCTGTGATGTATATGCACATTAGTACATGATTCAACATCAATTCCGTCACCATTCTGTGCATGGTATGGATTCCTAACCTTGATGTGTTCAACCGTGAGATTCTCACAGAAAAATGGATGAATACACCACGCTGGTGAATTCATGAATGTCACACCACTAAGCAGGACATTATTGCAGTATTCAAGGCTTATCATAACTGGGCGGTAGAAATCATAGTAATCAGCGGCTTCTTTTAAAGCCTCCTCTGTGACACCCTGAATATTTTTCATATTGCCTTCAAAGCTTGATTTGGTTGGCATCCATATCTGTGTATTATTATTCGTTGTTATGACATATTCACTTTTTTTAAGCATTGCATCCCACTGCTTATCTGTGACTTTGAACTTCTTGACTGGTCTCCACTCATCTCCGCTTCCATCGATAACACCTGCTCCAGTGATTGCCACGTTATCAGCATGTCTTGCAGTTATTGGTGAGACTGTTCTGATACAATCCTGCCCCTCATAATTAGTTATTATAAGTGGATAATCTTCTTTTGATTTAGTAAATCTAAGCACAGACTGTTCAGCGAGATTAAGATTAATTCCTGAACGAAGCTCTATAGGCGCACACGCCCATATTCCAGATGGAATGACAACAGTTCCTCCACCATTGTCTGATAATTCATCTATTGCTTTCTGTATACAGCAGGCATTCTTTCTTCCTGTCTCTACATCAAATACTCCTTCAACAGCTCCATAATCGCTGATATAAACCTTATCTTCCTTAATTTCCGGCAATTTCACATTATAATCATTTCTATACATGCTGGCACATCCTTTCTACACTTACAACTATGCAGCTTCTACAATTATTAACATCAGCCCAATCACAGCTTATCAATATAATTAACATATCAATTCAATTATTCTGCCAATGTAATCAGTATAAACCGCACATCTGTATAATCATTGCATACAAAGGTAATGATACTATACTTAGCAGTGTTGATGCAACTACTAATCCTGCAGCATATTCCTGATTTTTATCATACTGGACTGCAAGCATGGTAGTTATGGCTGCCGCAGGGCATGCTTCAAGTATAAGACAAACCATCGCTGTCATTCCAGAGATATGCAGAATATAAAATACAGCAGTACATATTCCGGGGATTATTACAAGACGAACCAGAATACCAATCCACAGATATACATTTTTAAGAATATTTCTTATATCAGTCTGTGCAACTGTCACACCTGTTATAATCATTGAAAGCGGTGTATTCATCGCGCCTGCCATGCTTACAGGCTGTGCTATGACATCCGCTATCTGGATATTGCCAAAATATATCACAAGTCCTACAGCTACACTTATTACAGGAGGGCATGTTACCACTGCACGTAAAATGTCCTTAGGTGACTTTACTGATGCAAAAAACATATATCCAACAGTCCACAAAAGAATATTGAATACTGTGACATATGCACTCGCATACATTATTCCAATATCACCAAACATGGCACTTATAAGCGGAAATCCCATATATGCAGCGTTAGAAAATGAACATGCAAATTTATACACTCCACGTATGTCTTTCCTCACCATCAAAGCTGTAAGAAGCGTAATCACAATTCCTATCGTACACAGAATAATACTGTATATGAATGCTTTACCAAGCTCTCCTGCATTATCGATTGATTTTCCCATAAAAGAGTTAATCACCATGCAAGGCACAACGAAATCTATAAGAATACCTGATAAAACGCCCTTATGCTCATCTCTTACCACATGCGTCTTGTAAAGCAGTACTCCTGCCGCTATCAATATGAATAATTCAAACACCTGCTTTGAGGTTATAAGTGCCAGTTCCAATATCTGTTCCCTCCTTAATTATTTGATATATTTTTCATATCGTGTTATATATTACATCATATGTAATATATATTCATTAAATTTTATTGTCAAGTCTAAAAATTTGATTAATAAAATAAAACATGATATATTATCTATGTGTAATTAACAGACATTGCAGCAAAATCAATATCACAGGTATTTATAATCGGGGGATTTTACTATGAAAATATCAGAAAGATACGCAAATGAATCAGCTAAAGATTATGTAGTGCGCCAGCTTATATATAACATTGTCCATCTTAACCTAAAACCCGGACAGAAGCTTGAGACACCACAGCTATGTGAGCTTATGAAGGTCAGCAGCAATCCAATCAGAGAGGCTGAGCTTGAACTGAACCAGATTAATCTGTTAGAGATTAAACCCAAAGTCGGTATATATGTCACATACATAGACACATCTATATCTGATGAGATATGTGAACTAAGAAGCACTCTTGAAGCAGAATTAGCCGCCAAAGCATGCGATATGCTCTCTAAAGAACAGATTGATAAATTATGGGAAAATGTGGCAATGTGGCAGATGTATATTAAAAGAGATGACGAAGAAAAGATATTCGCACTCGATAAAGAATTTCATGCGATGCTGTACCATTTCTGCAATAATAATTTCTGGTACAAGCTCGTCAATAATGTCGCACCACTATTTGACAGAACAACAATCTTAAGTTTCAGATGTAATGAAAAAAGCAGAATCCTGCATGACCATGAGGAACTTGTGCAGGCTATAGAAAACAAGGACAAAGAAAAAGCTATTGCAATCTCCAAGCTCCACATGACAAGATACGCAGAAAATATGGCAGATATGAAAAAAATGTTTCCTGATTATTTTGCACAATAATTAAATTGTTTTACATAAGATACAATCTGTAGTACACTGATATAGTTGTGCATATTCTATATTAATATGCATTTACTACATTCTGGAGGAAAGATTAATGAAAACAAGAGATTCATTCAACAACAAATGGGGATTTATCCTTGCATGTATCGGTTCAGCCGTAGGCATGGGCAACATCTGGATGTTCCCTACAAGAGTTTCTCTATACGGCGGCGGTTCATACCTTATTCCGTATTTTATATTTGTTGCACTTATCGGTTTTACCGGAGTTATAGGTGAGATGAGCTTCGGACGTGCAACACGTTCCGGCCCTATTGATGCATTCGGATATGCATGTGAGACTAAGGGGAAGAGAAAGTTAGGCGAGCTGCTTGGCTTTATCCCCGTTCTCGGTGCTCTCGCTATGGCTATAGGTTACACTGTTGTTATGGGATGGATTCTCAAATATATGATTGGAACTTTCACTGGTTCTACACTTGCACCTGAAAATACTGCCGGATTTGCAGAGGAATTCAGTTCAATGGCAACTGCCCTTGGCAACAATCTCTGGCAGATAATTGCCCTTGCAATAGGAATAGCTATTCTTATGTTCGGTGTCGGAAGAGGTATTGAAAAAGCTAACAAAGTCATGATGCCTATATTCTTCGTGTTATTCGCAATCCTCGGTGTATACGCTGCATTTCAGCCAGGTTCAATTGAAGGCTACAAATACATTTTCAGAGTTGACCCTAAGATATTAGCCAGACCTGAGACATGGATATTCGCTCTCGGTCAGGCATTCTTCTCTCTGTCAGTAGCAGGTAACGGAACTCTTATATATGGTTCTTACCTCTCTGATGAAGAAAATATTCCTGCCGCAGCCGGAAGAGTTGCACTTTTTGATACTCTGGCTGCTATACTTGCGGCACTTGTAATCATTCCTGCGATGGCTACAACTGGCGCACAGCTCAATCAGGGCGGCCCGGGACTTATGTTTATATTCCTTCCAGCACTATTCAAGTCAATGCCGGGCGGATATATCATCGCAATCATTTTCTTTGTTGCTGTATTCATGGCTGGACTTTCTTCTCTTATCAACTTATATGAAGCACCTATCGCTACTGTTCAGGAAAAGCTTCATTTAGGAAGAAAGGCATCATGCGGACTTATCGCAGTTATATCATTAATCGCATCAATATGTATTCAGGGAATTGTATCTGACTGGATGGACGTATTATCTATATACATCTGCCCTCTCGGAGCCGGTCTTGCCGGAATTATGTTCTTCTGGGTATGTGGAAAACAGTACGTTAATGAACAGATTAACAAAGGAAGAAACAAGCCATTTACCAGCAAGTTCCTTCCCATATGCAAATATATCTACTGCCCTATATGCGCCCTTGTACTCCTGCTTGGAATACTGCTTGGCGGAATAGGATGATTAATCAGATTTGTGTACTTTTTCTTGAAAAGACATACATTCTAGGGTAAAATATACATAATAATACCAGTCAGGAGATAAGTGCTATGGAATACGATGAAAAAATTTTTAAAGCGAAGGCAAATACCAAAGTCAGACGTATATGGCTTGTATTTGCTCTTCTTTTATCCGCTAACTACGGAAGCGATGTTGCAAGCGGCGGTTATTCGTCATTTAATTATGTAATATTCTTACTATTATGCTGGGTTCCTTTCTTTGCTGGGGATTTACTCCTCAGATTCAAAGACAGGGCCGATGACCGTTACAAATATGCATTAGTAGTAGGTTATGGAATATTCTACACATATTTATTATGTACTTCATCATCACCAATAACATTTACATACATTATTCCAGTTATAAGCCTTCTTGTACTTTATAAGAATAAGAAGTTTATGATTGGCTGTGGAATTGCGAACTTTTTCAGTGTTCTTGTCGGTATCATATATCATGCTGCTATTCTTGGCCAGTTATCTGCTGCTGACCAGAAGAATTACCAGTTACAGGTTGCCTGCATAATCCTTTGTTATATCGGATATGTTATGTCTATAAGCCACCTTATCGAATCTGATGGTGCTCTTACAGACAGCATCAAGGCGGACCTCAAGCGTGTTACATCTACTGTTGAGCTTGTTAAAGGTGCCAGCAACACAATTATGGATGGAATCACTGTTGTCCGTGAGCTTGCATCTGAGAACAAGCATGGTTCAGATATTGTCGTTGATGGAATGGATAAGTTAACTGACAACAATGACAAGCTTCAGAGCCATACTGATTCATCACTTGATATGACTGCTGATATCAGTTCACAGGTTCAGAATGTTGCTTCCATGATTAATGAGATGGTTTCACTTACTGCTGAATCAGGCAAACATGCCAAGAACAGTTCTCTTGACCTTGAAAGCCTTGTCCAGACTGCTAATACTATGTCGGATTTATCTACT
>URGC01000116.1 GCA_900547255.1 uncultured Eubacterium sp.
AGTTTTTGTTGTGTGTCGTTCTCGCCGACAGCTATGATAGAATAACACCTATTTTGCAAACTGTCAACACTTTTTTACAAATTTTTTAAAAACTTTTTTCATCACCTACATATAGTGTTAAACTACGCTTTACATAACACTATGTTGTAACATTCTAAAATCCTTCAACCCTACGCTGTTTTCGCAATTCATATCTTTTCTTGCCACTTTCCCATTCAGCGCGCTCAGATTCATTATCAATTGTTATTCCCGGCACCGGCACAGCTTTACCTTCACTGTCTATCGCTACCATAACTACATATGCCCTGTTAATACTTCTTCTTATTCCATTATCATCTTCCACATATGCATCTACTCTTATCTCCATAGATGATTTACCGACATAGGTCAGTCTTCCTACAAGCACAACCATATCCCCTGCAAATGCACCTGCTTTGAAATTAATGTTATCTATAGCTGCTGTTGTAACTTCACATCCACAATGTCTCTTGCTCACAACAACTGCCAGCTCATCAATCCACTGCATAAGATAGCCACCAAATAATCTTCCATATCCATTGATGTGCTGTGATCTAATCATATATACCTGCTCCGTTCTGGAATCAGATACATGTTTAACTGCTGCCATCTTAACACCTCCATCTCTATTTACTCTATCTTATTTGCTCTGTCTATTTGTATCCTTAATTAAATTTAATATGATATAATATGATGCGGGTGTCAAAAGTAAATTTTGCCACTCACCGATGTACCGAAAGGACTAAAACCATGATTATAGATTTTCATACACATACATTTCCAGAAAAAATCGCTGCTGATGCGGTTAAAAAGCTCTCTGTAAGCGGTAATATTAAAAACTATACTAATGGACTTGCGGAAAGCCTTATTGAATCAATGCATGATTCCGGGATAGACTATTCCGTTATTCTCCCTGTCGCTACTAATCCACGACAGTGTAACACAATTAACCACGTTGCCGCAATAATTAATGAGACAAGTGATAAGTCAGGACTCATCTCATTTGGCGGTATTCATCCAGACTGCGCTAATTATAGAGAAATTTTACTCAATATCAAATCAGATGGGATTAAAGGAATTAAAATTCATCCTGTATACCAGCAGGTCGATATTGATGATATTCGTTTCAAGAGAATCATTGATTACGCATGCAGTCTTGGACTTATAATTGTCACTCATGCAGGATTTGATGTAAGTTTTCCACAAGGAAGCAATGTTATACCATCAAAAATACACAATGTAATAGAAGAAATCCACCCTGAGAAATTCGTCCTTGCACATATGGGTGGATGGGGATGTTATGATGACGTAACAGGAATGATTGCCGGTCAGGACGTCTACCTCGACACTTCATTTTCAATAATTCCTATTATTAACGCAGAAAACACCGCATTGTCTCCTCATAATAACAGACAGCTCACTAATGAGATGTTCGTTAACCTTGTAAGACAACACGGTGCTGATAAAATTCTGTTTGGAAGCGATTCTCCGTGGGCTTCTCAGAGTGAGACCCTTAATAACCTTAAACTTTCAGGATTATCTGATAATGAGTTAAAGCTTATCACTGGAGTTAACGCCCAGGGTTTGTTAGGCATTTCTTCCTAACTCAAATGCTTTCTTATTAAGTTCTATGAATTTGGCAGGAACAAGTGCATCAATTGCTTTCTGCCATTCATCATCTGGAATTTCTGGGAAATATGTAGATAATCTTCCCATAAGTGCTATGTTAACCGCCTTGGCTGAACCTGCTTCGTTAGCTAATGCAAGGAAATCCTTTGCATCAACCTTGGCACCAGCATTTTCCATTTTCTCAATAATATTCTCTGGATACTGCGCTGCGCCTGTGATAACTGGCATAGGGTCAACTTCCTGTGTATTAGTAATTATTTGTCCATCCTTCTTTAAGAATTCAATCCATCTTAAAGCCTCAAGCTTCTCAAATGATATGATAACATCAGCTTCACCTTTATCTATAACTGGTGAATAGACCTTTTTACCGAAACGTACATATGTTACAACGCTTCCGCCTCTCTGGCTCATTCCATGAACCTCTGATACCTTTACATCATATCCCTGCTTTAATAATACATATCCGAGTAATTTGCTGGCAAGAAGAGTTCCCTGTCCACCAACGCCAACAATCATAATATTCTTTGTTTCCATTGTTTAAGCCTCCTCATTTCCAACAAGTGCACCAAATTTACACATCTGTGTACATACTTCACAACCGATACAGAGTGTAGGATCAATTGCGGCTTTCTTTCCGTGGAATGCAACCGCAGGACAGCCAATCTGCATACATGCCTTACAGCCTACACATTTATCCTCTTTTACTGATAATGGTGCTTTATGTACTGTTCCCTTAATCATTACGCAAGGTCTGCGGCTTATGATTATAGAAGGCTCTTTGACAGCAAGTTCTTCTTTAAGTACTCTGTCTACTTCTGCAAGGTCATATGGATCAACAACAGTTACCCTGTTAAATCCTAATGCTCTGCACAATGCTTCAAGGTCAATCTTTCCAGCAGGTTCACCACGGAGATTCTTACCTGTAGTAGGGTTCTGCTGATGGCCTGTCATTCCTGTGATTGAGTTATCAAGAATGATAATTGTTGAATTTGTCATGTTGTAAGCTATATCTGTGATTCCTGTAATTCCTGAATGTACAAATGTAGAGTCACCTATTACACCTACGCTATTGCTCTCACCTGCTTCTCCCATTGCAAGATTGAATCCATGAAGTCCTGAACATGAAGCTCCCATACATACATTAAGATCCATGGCATTAAGAGGAGCAACTGCACCTAATGTGTAGCATCCAATATCTCCGTATACCATACATTTATTCTTCTTTAAAGTATAGAAGATTCCTCTGTGAGGACATCCTGCACACATTACAGGTGGACGGGCTGGAACTGCCTCATCAACAGTTATTGTCTCTGCCTTGTCCATTCCCATGCACTCTCTTATAAGATTCTGCGAAAACTCTCCACATATTGGGAAAAGGCTCTTTCCTTCAACCTTGATTCCAAGCTGTTTTACATGATTTTCTATAATTGGGTCAAGTTCCTCTAACACAATAAGTCTGTCTACTTTGGCTGCAAAATCCTTTATAAGGTTAACAGGAAGTGGATAAACCATTCCAAGCTTTAAGATACTTGCGTTATCACCAAATACTTCCTTTGCATACTGGTATGATGTTGAAGATGTTATGATTCCAAGCTTGGTATCTCCCATCTCAACTCTGTTAATATCACAATGCTCTGCATATTCTGTTAAATCTAAAACTCTCTGCTCAACTCTTACATGGGCATCACGCGAATTCTTTGTCATCATGACCTTAGCAGGGTCTTTAACATAAGGAACCTGTGGAGGTAAAACTCTTTCCTCTGGACTGACAACACTCTGTGAATGTGCAACTCTTGTACACATTTTGATAAATACTGGTGTGTTGTATTTCTCTGACAACTCATATGCCAGTTTAGTAAATGTTCTTGCTTCCTCTGAATCTGATGGTTCGAGCATAGGCACTTTTGCCGCAAATGCATAGTGTCTTGAATCCTGCTCATTCTGAGAAGAATGCATTCCCGGGTCATCTGCCACACATATTACAAGTCCGGCATTAAGTCCCTGATATGATATTGTGAATAATGGATCTGCTGCCACATTTAAACCAACATGCTTCATGGCACAGGCGGCACGCTTTCCACCGACTGTAGCACCATGTGCAACCTCAAGGGCAACCTTCTCATTAGGAGCCCACTCGCAGTATATCTCCTTGTAAGCTGCTGCCTCTTCAGTTATCTCTGTACTTGGTGTACCTGGATAACTTGATATGATGCTGCATCCAGCCTCATATAAACCTCTGGCAATAGCTTTATTACCAAGCATAAGTTCTTTCATTTTAACTATCTCCATTTCTTAAAATATATCTAAGCCATATTTTCCTGCTCTACCAGCTTATCTGCACCATACATCTTACGAAGTTTTGGTTTCTCAATCTTTCCAGTAGCATTTCTTGGAATCCTGGCAAATATTATCTCTTTAGGACGTTTATAACGTGCCATATCCATGCAGAAATCATTAATCTCATCTACGCTGCACTCACAGCCTTCTTTAAGCTCAATGATTGCAGCCGTCTTCTCGCCAAGTCTTCTGTCGGGAAGTCCTATAACAGCTACATCTTTAATCTTATCATTCTTTCTAAGAAAATCTTCTATCTGTACTGGATAGATATTTTCTCCACCACTTACGATAACATCCTTCTTTCTATCCACAAGGAAATAGAATCCGTCTGGATCCTGCATAGCCATATCACCTGTGTAAAGCCAGCCGTCTTTTAAGACTTCATTAGTAGCTTCCTCATTGTTGTAATAACATGTCATGACACCCGGACCTTTGACACAAAGTTCTCCGACATCACCCTGCTTAACTTCATTGCCATTCTCATCAACAATCTTACACTGCCATCTGTAACCCGGAACACCGATTGCTCCAACTTTGTTGATATTCTCAACACCGAGATGTACACAGCCAGGGCCAGTTGATTCTGACAAACCATAGTTAGTGTCATACTGATGGTTAGGGAAATATTCTTTCCATCTCTTGATAAGTGAAGGTGGTACAGGCTGTGCGCCTATATGCATAAGTCTCCACTGGTCAAGCTTGTAATCTGATAATTTAAGGTCTCCCCGGTCAAGCGCATCGAGAATATCCTGTGCCCAAGGAACTAAAAGCCATACAATTGTGCACTGTTCGTCTGATATTGTCTTAAGAATTGTCTCAGGATGTGTTCCTTTAAGAAGAACCGCCTTACTTCCTGCAACAAGGCTTCCCATCCAGTGGAACTTGGCACCTGTATGGTAGAGTGGAGGTATACATAAGAATACATCATCTCTTCCTGTGCTGTGATGCTTCTGCTCCATCTCTGCTGCCTGCATAAGGCTCTGGTGCTTATGTAATATAGCTTTAGGGAAGCCTGTTGTTCCTGATGAGAAATATATTGCGCCAAAATCGTCATCTGTTATCTCAACATCTGGCTTAGCACTTGAATGGTCTGCAACAAGCTCTCTGTAGCTCTCTGCAAAACTTGGACATCCATCACCAACATATATAAGCAGTCTTCCTTTGCTTAATTTATCTGCATTCTGTTCAATTCTTCCTATAAATGCTGTTCCAAATACAATAACATCTACTTCTGCAAGCTCAACGCAGTACATAATCTCGTCTGCATCATATCTGAAATTAAAAGGAACTGCTATAGCTCCTGTCTTTAATACACCAAAATATATTGGAAGCCATTCAAGGCAGTTATACATGATAATAGCAACTTTATCACCTTTTTTAACTCCCCTGTCGATAAGCATGTTAGCAAATCTGTTTGCCTTCTCATCAAACACGCTCCATGTTATCTCTCTTCTATACGCCTGAAAGCTTGTTGGCTGAATCAGTTCGTATTCCTTCCATGTTGTTCTTCTTGTATCCTTTTCTTCAGGATTAAGTTCAACTAAAGCTATCTCGTTAGGATACAGCTTAGCATTTCTTTCTAAATATTCTGTTACTGGCATTATTCTGCCCCTCCAAACTGCATTATTATATATTGCATTAGTGCTTTAATATCCAAAAGCATTTATTATAATGTTATCATTATGATTAGTAAAAGTCAACGAAACCACTATTAATTATAAAGCTTGTTTTGTGCAGACTGCTTATATTTATAATGATGTATTGTGGCTCAAATATTGTACTTATGTAAATAATATGATATATTATATTGTAGAACAATTTTTATATCGTAAGAGGAGTTTATGTCATGGGGGAAGAACGTAGAAGATCTAAACGAATTGCTATCAATGTAACAGTATCATTATTGCCTGTAAACAGTGTTAATTCCGCTGATGGAACTACTGATGCAGTTACGGTTCACATTGTCGACATATCTAAGACTGGTATGTGCTTTGTCTCAGACCATGAATTCCTTTCTAACTCATTTCATGATGCAACTATTGTACTTGATAATAAAGAGACAGTAGACGTTGTCATAGAGATTCTCCGTATAGACAGACATGATGACGAAGTTCACTATGGCTGCCGTTTCGTAGGCATATCACCTAACGATCAGTTTAAGATTGAGGCTTATAGAATTGTGGCTGAGGGAATCCGATAGAATTATAATCATAAAAATTAGTGGAACATCTAACTTACATGCAAAAACTGGGAAGCCAGATAAACTCTGACTTCCCAACTATTTGCTAAAACGGAGCAGGAGGGATTTGAACCCTCGCGCCGGTTGCCCGACCTACACCCTTAGCAGGGGCGCCTCTTCAGCCTCTTGAGTACTACTCCAAGATTCCATGAATGAGAGCCTTAAACCAATGGTTTTCTACTCTTAGTATGAAATTCTTTTATACGAGGTGCTAACACACCAACGCAAAGTTGATTATATCAAAGCTTTATTATTATGTCAAGCTTTTTATATAATTATTCGTTATCAACTATTCTTTATTATTTTCTATACTCTGTTAACTATTCCCTATTATATTCCTTTATTGCAGTTTCATACAGATTATTTCCTTCACTATCGATAACTACTATAACTGGAAAATCCTCTACTTCAAGCTTTCTTATAGCCTCTGTTCCAAGGTCATCATATGCGATTACTTCTGAAGACTTGATTCTCTGTGAAAGAATTGCACCTGCTCCGCCGACTGCTGCAAAATATACAGCTCCATTGCGCTTGATAGCATCTATAACTGCTGCCGACCTCTTACCTTTGCCTATCATTCCAGTTAATCCAAGGTCTAACAAATCTGGTGCATATTTATCCATTCTGCTTGCTGTTGTAGGGCCGGCAGAACCTATAGGTCTTCCCTCTCTTGCTGGCGATGGTCCCATATAATATATAACATTATTTTTCATATCAATTGGAAGTGGTTTTCCCTCTTTAAGTGCCTCAGCCATTCTTTTATGTGCAGCATCTCTTGCTGTATATATAGTTCCTGTTATGTATACATAATCACCTGAATGAAGAGTTTTTGCTACTTCAGATGTGATTGGAGCTGTGATATGTTTATCCATAGCTATAATCCTCCAGATATATAATAAAAAGCATCCTGCTGATACAAAATACCAAATGTATTAGTTCTAACTAACTTAGCTGAAAATTTTACAGAATTCTGTGTGCGA
>URGC01000117.1 GCA_900547255.1 uncultured Eubacterium sp.
CCACCTCATCAGGCAGTTATTCACCAGTTTGCAAGAGAGATGCTTGCAGGCGGCGGACAGATGATTCTGGGTTCTGACTCCCACACACGTTACGGTGCACTCGGTACGATGGCAGTCGGAGAGGGTGGACCTGAGCTTGTAAAACAGCTGCTGAGCAAGACTTACGATATTGATATGCCGGGCGTAGTAGGAGTTTATCTGACAGGAACACCACAGAAGGGTGTCGGCCCACAGGACGTTGCGCTTGCGATTATCGGAGAAGTTTTTGACAGGGGCTATGTCAAAAATAAAGTGATGGAGTTCGTTGGACCTGGTGTTTCATCACTTAGTGCTGATTTCAGAATTGGTGTAGATGTTATGACAACAGAGACAACATGTCTTTCATCTATATGGAGAACAGATGATTTGGTTAAGGAATTCTATGATATTCACGGAAGAAGTGAGAGTTACAAGGAACTTAATCCTGGAAATGTTGCTTATTACGATGGCGTTGTATATGTAGATTTAAGCACAATCAAGCCAATGATTGCTATGCCATTCCATCCAAGTAATACATATACAATTGAAGAAGTTAATGCTAATCTTGAAGATATTTTAAGAGATGTAGAGAAGAAGGCTTTAGTAAGTCTTGATGGAGCAGTTGATTATAAGCTTACTAATAAGATTAGAGATGGAAAGCTTTATGTTGACCAGGGTATCATAGCTGGTTGTGCAGGTGGTGGATTTGAGAATATCTGTGCAGCAGCAGACATATTAAAGGGACGTTCAATAGGTGCAGATGAATTTACACTCAGTGTATATCCAGCAAGTACACCTATATATATGGAGCTTGCTAGAAATGGCAGACTTGCAGATCTTCTTGAGACAGGAGCAATTGTTAAGACTGCATTCTGTGGTCCGTGTTTTGGTGCTGGTGATACACCTGCTAATAATGCATTTTCAATCAGACACTCAACAAGAAACTTCCCTAACAGAGAAGGTTCTAAGCTTCAGCAGGGACAGATATCTTCTGTTGCACTTATGGATGCACGTTCAATTGCAGCTACAGCAGCTAACAAGGGATTCCTTACAGCAGCAACAGATATGGACGTTGAATTTACAGGCCCAACATATCATTTTGATAAGACAATATATGCTAACAGAGTGTTCGACAGCAAGGGAGTAGCAGATCCAGATCAGGAAATCCAGTTTGGCCCTAATATTAAGGACTGGCCAGCAATGGTTGAACTTCCAGAGAACCTTATAATAAAGGTTGTTTCAGAGATACATGATCCTGTAACAACTACAGATGAGCTTATACCATCAGGTGAGACATCTTCATATCGTTCTAATCCTCTTGGACTTGCTGAGTTTGCACTTTCAAGAAAAGACCCTGCATATGTAGGCAAGGCTAAGGAAGTACAGAAAGCTGAGAAGGCAAGAGAAGCTGGACAGTGCATGGGAGAAGCTCTTCCAGAACTTAGAGCCATTATGCATAAGATCAAAGAGACATATGATGTCCACAAAGAGAATGTTGGTGTGGGTAGTACTATATTTGCCGTTAAGCCGGGCGATGGTTCTGCGCGTGAGCAGGCGGCTTCATGCCAGAAGGTTCTTGGCGGATGGGCTAATATAGCTAATGAATATGCTACTAAGAGATATCGTTCTAATCTTATTAACTGGGGTATGCTCCCATTCCTTATTGACAAGGGAGAGCTTCCATTTGCTAATGGAGATTATATCTTTATTCCTGGAATTAAGCAGGCAATTACTGATAAGGTATATAATTTCAAGGCATACGTTGTTAATAAAGATATGAAAGAATTTGAGCTTAAGATGGATGAACTTACAGATGATGAGCGCCAGATTATTCTTGATGGATGTCTTATCAATTTCTACAGAAATAACTAATAGATATACGGAGGAATGGTGATGGCAGGTCAGAATGTTTTGAATGGTGACCTTAGTGTACTTGACCAGATTGTAAGCGATTTGAGTGAGCATAAAGCCAAGAAGGAAGAACTTGAGAAGCTGAATGACACACTGAAGGAGCTTAATAAAAATATAGAGTTAACCAGAAAAAGTATCTCTGATGAGATAGACAGCAAGACGAAAGAAGGCATTGATTCGGTCAGCAAAGGTTTTGAACAGTCTATTTCGGAGGAAAAGGTAAAGCTCAAGGAGATACAGGGGAAACGTGACAAAGCAAAGCATGCAGGAGTCAAGGAAAGAATTGCTAACGAAACGGCTGATTTAAAAGAAGCTAATCGTGAACTTTATTCGCAGATTAAATCAGCGTTTAAGGAAGAGGGCATTCCTAAATACTGTACAAAAAGGTTTTACTATGCTTTATTTCAGACACAGGGTGTAGGAGATGTGCTTATATATCTTTTATCTATCATTGTGCTGTATGCTGCGATACCATTTCTGTTATACAAACTGCCAATGGTTCCTATGTGGGTTATACTTGTATATTATTTTGTCGTTGTAACTATAGAACTGACTGTTGTTAAAGTTATATATGATAAGACAGTTGTACCACATGGGGACACCATAGCTAAGGCAAGACGTGTTAAGTATGATATTGTTACTAACCAGAAAAAGATGAAGCGTATAGAGAAATCTATACGAAAAGATAAGAATGAGGAAATGTATGGACTGTCAGATTTTGATTACAAAATCAATGAGATTAATGACAGTATCCGTAATATTGAGAATGCAAAGGCGAAAGCGATTGAACAGTTTAATGCAACAACAAAAGCTGACATAATTGCTGAAGTCCAGGGCAGGAATGAGGAGAATCTTACTAATATGACTAATCAGCTTAATGCATGTGAGGCTGAACGGGAAAAGCTTGATTCTCTTATTAAAGAACAGAGGGCGTATATATCTTCTAATTATGAGGCATATCTTGGCAGAGAATTTACCAATGTGGATAAACTTGTAGACTTATCGGACTTTATGAGGGAAGATCCAGCATTGACAATTTCGCAGGCTATTGCTAAGTACAAATCTAAAAATTAAACATAATAGGATAAAGAACACGGGAATTCTATCTGAAAGTCCAGCGTATGCTGTTTTCGATAGCTTTTGCGAGTGTTACTACAGTACACAGACGAGTTGAATGGAGCAGGTGGCTGCCGTTACCGAAAGTATTAACGATTCCGGTAATGTGCAGATCTCCTACTTTAGGCAGCTCGTTTTTTATTCCAGTTCCGGGAGAAAGCGGGCCTTGTGCCAGAGTTATATAGCCTATATGCTCAGCATGGCCGAGACATGCATCTATAGCAATGATGAATGGGTTGTTATGAAGTTCATTTATATAACTGATGGAACATCCGAGATTGGTTGCGTTTATAGGGTTGAATATATCGCCGTATATATACACATTCTTTATGTCATAATCAAGAAGATGATAACCAACTATTGGACCGAGACTGTCACCAGTAGAACGGTCACTTCCGATACACATTATTACAATCTCTTTATCGTAAGCGTTTAAGCCAGTCAGAAGTTTGCCTAATTGTTCTCCCAGCAGTATATGAATGTTGTCACATTCAGAATTATAATAAAAAGTCATTGTTATAGTCTCCGTTTTTGATTTTTAAATTACATATATTGGACAAGCATAAGTATTTACATAATTTATATGAGAGATGCGGATAAATTATTCAATCATGCGTTAAATTATTATTTTATTTCGTTGACAAATTGTGATAAGTTTTTCGGATTGCAGGTGTTAATATCTGTACATGGACAGGCATTGCAATAAGGAAATGGAGTGAAAAGAATGATAGAAATTATATGCAATGGAAAAGAAAACGGAGTTGAAAAATCAGGGAAAATAAAGAATACAACAGAAAAAGAACTTCCTAAAAATATCAAACAAATTGGGGATGTTGGTTCTGGTAAAAGAATATATATAGAAGATTATGCGTTTACGTACATTAATTCAGTGGCATATCAGTCGCAGGACACAGAGGTAGCTGGAGTCCTTCTTGGCGAAGTGTCTAATATGGATGGGCAGATATGTATATTTATAAAGGGTGTGATTAAAGCAAAGAATCCAGATGACAGTATGGGGGAAATATGTTTTAGCGAAGCGGTGTGGAGCCAGATATACAGTGAAATAGAAAAATATTTTCCGGAATTATCAATTGTGGGATGGTTTGCTGCATTGCCAAGAATAACGGCAGAAGCTATTAATAGAATGAAGAAACTACATCTTGATAATTTCGCTGGTAAAGAAAAGACGATGTATCTTATAGATATAGATGAAAAAGAGGAAAACTTCTATCTGTATGAAGGGGGAGACATAAAAAAGCAGCGTGGATATGTATGTTTTTATGAGAGGAATTATGAAATGCAGGAATATATGCTTGATAAAAACAGACATAAATCGGTTGAAAAGCCAGACTCAGAGAGGGTTGTACGTTCGATGCGCACACTGATGAGAGAAAAAGAAGAAGACAGACGTCACAAAAGAAATTCGGTTATATCTTATACTGCGTGTGCCTTTATGGCATCGGTTGTTGTTGTCACAGGGGTTAATCTGGTGAAGAGCTATGAGAAGATGAAAAGAATAGACAGTTCTATTAATAGTATTGTAAAAGAGGTGTCTAATCTTAATACAAAGGAGACAGAACAGGCTGTTCAGGAAGATGTTGTGCCGGTTAATGTAGTATATGAAACGAAAGCAACTGCTCAGGCGACACAGGAAGCAACGCAGAAACAGCAGGAGACAACAGCTAGGAATACGACATCAGAGACAGAAAGTGTAGCGCAGGCATCAGCAGATACGCAGTATAAGAAATACATAGTCCAGCAGGGGGACACTATACTTGGGATTGCAAAGAAAAATTATGGCTCTACTGAGAAAGCGGCACAGATAATAGATATTAACAATCTTACAGATGCCAATAAATTGTATGTTGGTCAGGAAATAAAACTGCCTTGAATATTTATTTTAATACTGTATAATGAAAATACGTGCAAATCATTTAAGGTGGTAAGAGATTATATATGGCAGATATTATTCCGGGAAAATCACGTTTTTCAACTAATGGCAGTGATAATATAATAAGACTTAATTCGGGCGATAATGAGCAGGATGATTATAGCGAGGATACATACGAGAAAAAAATCAGCTCTCATAAGAGACGTATGCTGGCATTAAGCATCTCTGGCATTGCGCTTGTTATTATAGTTGTGATGGTTATATCGTATATGATTGATGCTATATCATATACAGGCTATAGCGTGAATAATACAGTGAGCAGAGACGATTCTGAGACAACAAAATATCTTGAATACAGGGATGGTTATCTTAGATACAGTAATGATGGTATAGCATATCACAATTCAAAGGGGAATTCTGTATGGGATAAAACATTTTCTATGCAGAAGCCGCAGGTTAAGATATGTGAAGAAACCGTTGCTGTGGGAGATATCAATGGCAGCAGCATTTATGTATTTAATGCATCAGGAATGATGGGAAGTATTGATACATCGCTTAATATAACCCAGATAGAGGTTACAAGACATGGACTTGTTGCGGCTGTGCTTGAGGATAATGAGGCTAATTATATTAACCTGTATGATTCACAGGGACAGAAAATATATAGTGTTAAGACGTCATTGGCAGGAGATGGATATCCTCTTGATATAAGTGTGTCAGAAGATGGAACTAAGCTTGTTGCATCTTATCTGTATGTCAGTGGAGAAAGTATGAAGACTAATGTTGTTTTCTATAATTTCTCAGAGGTTGGGCAGAATGAGACGGAGAGAATTGTCGGTGGATTTAACCATTATGGTGATACAATTGTCGGGGATGTATTTTTTATGGATGACAAGACTGCAGTTGCGGTTGGCGAGAATGTTATAAGTATATATAAGATTAAAGAATATCCTAAATTATATAAAGAGATAACTGTTGATAATGAGATAGAGCGTGTTGTATTCAGTGATGAGTACATAGGCGTTGTCCAGAAAAATGAGGATTCGGGCGACATATATAAGATGGTAGTCTACAATTCAACAGGTGGAAAAGAGTGCCAGGTATCGTTTAGCACACAGTGCGACAGAATCAGGCTTGATGGTCGTACCATTGTAATGAATAATGAATCTGTATTTATATTGATGAATTTTAAGGGAAAAGAGTTGGCAAGAATACAGACAGAGCTTCCTATTGCGGGACTTCTGACAACAGGAAAGAGAGGTAATTACATTCTTGTAAGTTCTAAATATGTACAGTTTATTAGTTTGAAATAATGAAAGAAGGTACTTATGAATTGGGTTTTAGCATTGGTTGCTGCTATATTTATAATTGGGTGCGCTCAAGGATATCGTAAAGGAATTATAAGAATAGCGGTCTCACTTATATCTATGTTTGTGTCTATTATTGCTTGTATGTTTGTTACGCCGGCGTTATGTACTGCGATTAAGAATAATACAGAGATTCACAGCAAAATGACAGCATCTGTATATAATATAATAATAAAAAGTGATATGTATAATGATGCATATGACGAGGCTGTTGATAAAAGCATATCGTATGTATCTGGCAATATGGGGATAACGGACAGTGAAGCTAAAGGTGTTATTGAGAGCTTTGCAGAGAATAATCTTAGTGAATATGAGGCACAGGTGACAGAATATGTCAATGCTATTGCAGAGGCGATGAAACTTCCTAAATCTGTTATGGAAGGATATAAAACGTCGCTTTTATCAGATACAGTTAATGAATTGCTTACAGAAAAAACGGTAGGAGTTAAGAGCATGCTTGCAGCGATATTTGCTGCACGGCTTGCAGACATGGCTATAAACTCAATTGTGTACATAGCAGTTTTTGCAGTTGTATATATAATATTAAAGATTGTCCTTATGGCGACAGGAGTTGTCGCTTCGCTGCCATTTATCAGGCAGGCTAATAAAATGGTTGGCCTGGGGTTTGGTGCATTAGAAGCACTTGTAATTGTGTGGCTTGTATTCACTGTTATTACAGCGCTGGGCAACTTTAGCTGGGCACAGGATGCATTATCATTAATTGGAGATAATGCGTTTTTGAGATTTTTATATGAAAAAAATGTGGTTACTAAAACAATTCTTGGCTGGTAATTATCTGAATTATGTAAGTAGCCATTTTTCAAAGAAAAATGAGCGGATTACGAATGTTTTTGAGGA
>URGC01000118.1 GCA_900547255.1 uncultured Eubacterium sp.
CCGACATTGTGGTCAATAACATCGCCTTTCTTCTCTCTTCCACCGCCAATAATCATAACAGCTTCGCCGATATCATAAGTCTGTATAGATTTGACATATCCTGATTTATCACTTATTATGTCAATCTTTTCACTGACATTGACAAGCTTATCATAATTATCAATATATGAAAGGTCGCCGCCCTGTGCTGCCACAAATTCTTTAAACTTGTTATATGCACTTCCATCTTCAATAGTTTTTCTAAGCTTTATTCTTGCTTCATCCTGTGTAATGGTGCTGTCAGCTCCTACAACCATAAGGCTTCCAAGCTCCAGACATAATTCAAGAAGGTCATCCGGTCCTTCTCCTTTAAGAGTCTGTATCGCCTCAATAACCTCCAAGGCATTGCCGACTGCAAAGCCTAACGGCTCATTCATCTGTGAAATCACCGCATATGTTTTTCTTCCTGCTCCCCTGCCAATCTGAACCATGATTTGTGCAAGACTCTTTGCATCTTCTATATTTTTCATAAATGCGCCGCTTCCAGCTTTGACATCAAGAACAATCACGTCTGCTCCTGCTGCAATCTTTTTGCTCATTATGCTGCTAGCAATCAGCGACATATTTTCAACTGTACCGGTCACATCTCTTAAAGCGTATATTTTCTTATCAGCAGGTGTTATATTGCCAGTCTGTCCTGTAAGGGCAAGACCTATATCATTGACATTATTAATAAACTGCTCTTCTGAAAGTGCTGTTGAAAATCCCGGAATACTTTCAAGCTTATCTATTGTTCCACCAGTGTGTCCAAGCCCTCTTCCACTCATCTTGGCAGTCTTAATACCCAACGCTGCAACCATAGGGGCCAGTACAAGTGTTGTCTTATCTCCAACTCCACCAGTACTGTGCTTATCAACCTTGACACCTGAAATCTTTGATAAATCAAGCTTGTCTCCGCTGTCTGCCATAGCCAGTGTAAGGGTTAATGTCTCATCATAATTCATGTGCTGGAAATAGATAGCCATAAGCAGTGATGACATCTGATAATCCGGGATAGAGCCATCTGTATATCCATTAACAACATATTTTATCTCTTCATTTGAAAGAGGCAGACCATTTCTTTTCTTTACAATTATATCATTCATTCTCATATTACAAATCTCCTCCTCTTTTAGATATTGATTAAATTATACCATGTAAAATACATTTATACTTCCATTTTCACTAAAAAAGTTATATAATTCAAAAATGTATTAATTTTAAGAGGAATTAGGAGAAATTATGAGTTTTGAATTTGTTAGAAAACTGCCAACACCAACTGAGATAAAGAAAAAATTTCCTGTCCCAGAGCATGTTGTAAAGAGAAAGATAGAAAGAGATAAAGAAATTGCTGATGTAATTACTGGTAAATCAGACAAGTTCCTTGCAATTATCGGTCCATGTTCTGCTGATAATGAGGATGCTGTATTAGATTACACTCTTCGTCTTAAGAAGGTTCAGGAGAAAATCAAGGATAAAGTAATTATTATTCCAAGAGTATACACTAATAAGCCTAGAACAACTGGAACGGGTTATAAGGGAATGCTTCACCAGCCTGATCCAGAGAAAAAGCCAGACCTTCTTGCAGGTCTTATTGCAATCCGTAAGATGCACATCCGTGTTATGAATGAGACTGAACTTACACCTGCTGATGAGATGCTCTATCCAGAGAATTACTGGTTCTTAGCTGATGTTTTATCATATGTAGCTATCGGAGCAAGATCTGTTGAAGACCAGCAGCACAGACTTACTGCAAGTGGAATGGATGTTCCAGCAGGTATGAAGAATCCTACAAGTGGTGATTTTTCTGTTATGCTTAACTCTGTAATTGCAGCTCAGGCAAAGCAGTCATTTATATATAGAAACTGGGAAGTTAACACTCCTGGTAACCCACTCGCACATACAATTCTTCGAGGAGCTGTTAACAAGCATGGCCAGAATATCCCTAACTACCACTATGAAGACCTTATAAGACTTGTTAATATGTACAAGGCTAAAGATATTGCCAATCCTGCATGTATTGTTGATGCTAACCACAGCAACTCTGGCAAAATCTATTCAGAACAGATAAGAATCACTAAAGAGATTCTTCACAGCATGAAACATTCTGAGGATGTTAAAAATCTTGTTAAGGGTGTAATGATTGAGAGTTACATTGAGCCAGGCTGCCAGAAAATCGGTGATGGCGTATACGGAAAATCGATCACTGACCCTTGTCTTGGATGGGAAGAATCAGAGAAGCTTCTTCTTGAGATTGCTGATTTATTATAATCTTCTTAATATCCATCTAAGAAGCAGCGGACATATATAAGCTTCACAGAAAGCTCCCGCAAGAAATACAGCACTGCATATTATGATATATGTAAAAAGCTGTTTTGTGGGAGCTTCTTTTTTTATACAGTATCTGTACAATATGAATATTGCTATCCCATACAGAATGTACTGTGGCATCACAGAAAATACATATACAGCCATTCCGATATATTCTTTCGCAAAATGCTCTGTCTGCATATAATATATTGTATTTTCACTAATCATTATTCCGCCACACATACCTAGTATGAATACTACTATCGAAAAAAATGCTTTTCTAAGTTTTGTAAATGATACCATCGCAAGAAACATCATAAACTCAAGCCTGATTCTTGCAGTATTCTTTAATAGTATCCTAGAATCCACGGAAGTTGTAAGAAACATATTAAGATAAAAGCTTCCATCCTCATTGATAAACATTTTGTTAAAAATAGCTGGATTAAGATTTACCATAACTGCGCCAGCAAGACATCCTGCAAGCATAATCAATATAATAAATCCATCCAGCATATTATCTTTTGATAATTCACTTCTTAAAATTCTTGGCAAAATCAGTTCCTGCGTTAATTTAATTAATGTTACTACATAGTATGTCTTACATATTCCATATATGCCATGATAGCAGAAACTGTTTTGGAATCCTGAATTTCTCCTGAAAATATTTTTTGGGAAAGTTCCTCTAACGAATAGATTTCAACATTAATAAATTCTTCCGGGTCGAGGTTCTGTGCTGTCTTGGTAAGTTTGTCAGCTATGAATATATCTACAATCTCATTGCAGAATGCGACTGCTGTCACAACACTAATAAATGTTTTTATTCTGCCGCATTTATATCCGGTCTCCTCCTCTAGCTCTCTTCGGGCAGACGTCATTGTATCTTCTCCGCTCTCAATTCCACCCGCTGGAATTTCAAGTGTATATCTGTCCAGTGAATTTCTATACTGCCTTACAAGTATAATCCTGCCATCATCAAGTACTGGGATAACAGCGGCAGCTCCCGGATGATGTATATGGTCATAATTAACCAGCTTTCCATCTGGCGTTTTAATTGTATCTGAATACACATCCAGCATAGAGCCTTTGTATGCCAGCTTTCTGTCAATTCTTTCTATTCTGTCCATTGTAGTCTCCTCAATAACATTCGTAATCCGCTCATTTTTCTTTAAAAAATGGCTACTTACTCATGTTTTTGGTGGGTCAAGAGGTCAAAAAACCTCTTGCAAGCGAGCTTGCATCGGCTTTCTGACCTTTTGACCCTGGTATCATATTAAATAAAGGGGCAAATAAATTGCCCCTTATAATTATATTAAAATTATTGTGGTTTACATGCTGCATAACATTCATCTGTAGCTTTGAATAATGAATTGCGGAGTCCATATTCTTCAAGTGCTGCAACTCCTTTAATTGTTGTTCCACCTGGAGAACATACATTATCTTTAAGCTTACCCGGATGCTCGCCTGTCTCTAATACCATCTTGGCTGAACCAAGAACAGTCTGTGCTACAAGCTTGTATGCATCTTTTCTTGGAATACCATATTTGACAACGCTGTCAGCTAATGCCTCTATAAACATATAGACATATGCTGGAGAGCTTCCGCTTGCACACACAACCGCACTCATAAGATTCTCTGGGACTTTGACAACCTTTCCAAATGATTCAAAGAACTGGTTGATTTCAGCCTTCTCTTCATCTGAAAAATCATCATCCTCATAGCTTATTCCAGTCATGCCTTCACCTATCATTGCTGGTGTGTTAGGCATAGCTCTTACTATTCTCATGTCATTGCCTAATTTAAGCTTTAAATCTTCAATTGATACGCTTGGTGCCAGTGAAATTATAACATTGTCAGGTGTTACAATATCATGGATATTCTTAAGGACTACATCATACACCTGTGGTTTTACTGCCAGAATTATGTATTTTGCGTTATTAGCACATTCTGCATTGCTCTCTGCATATGCAACATTAGTCTCTGCATTGACTGATTCACGTCTTTGTGTGCTTGGACATGTGAATATCAAATCATCTGCACCAAATGTATCAAGTGCGCCTTTTAACATCGCATATCCCATATTTCCCATTCCAATAAAACCAAATTTCATTATATCAACCCCACTAATTACTTATTTTCAAGAAGTTTCTCAACGGCTGCAAGCTTAACACATAATACAAATACATCGGCAGCCTGCTCCATCTCTTCTGCTGTTGGGAATGAAGGAGCAATTCTGATATTGCTGTCCTTAGGATCATTCTTATATGGGAATGTTGCTCCAGCTCCTGTAAGAGTTACACCTGCTTCCTTACACTTTGCAACTATTGACTTAGCACAGCCTTCCATAGCATCAAATGATATGAAATATCCTCCTCTTGGAGCAGACCATGAACCAATGCCAAGTCCTGATAACTCTTCATCTAAAACTTTAAGTGTTGCCTCAAATTTAGGTCTGAGCATTTCAGCATGCTTCATCATATGTGCTTTAAGTCCATTGATATCCTTAAAGTATCTTACATGTCTTAACTGATTTATCTTATCATGTCCAATTGTCTGAATTGTAAGCTGCTTCTTAATATCTGCAAGGTTAGCCTCTGATGATGCAAGTGCTGCAATTCCTGAACCTGGGAAGCTTACCTTTGATGTTGAAGCAAACTCGAATACCATATCTGGGTTACCAGCCTTCTCACATTCAGAGATGATATCTAATATCTCATCCTGCTTGTCCTCGTATAAATGATGAATAACATAAGCGTTATCCCAGAAAATTCTGAAATCTTTAGCTGCTGGCTTTAATGCAGCAAATCTTCTTACTGTCTCATCTGAGTATGTAAATCCCTGTGGGTTAGAATACTTAGGAACACACCATATTCCCTTTACAGCAGGGTCATTATTAACATATTCCTCTACCATATCCATATCAGGACCGTTCTCTGACATAGGAACATTAATCATCTCTACGCCGAAGCTTTCTGTTATTGCAAAATGTCTGTCATATCCTGGTACTGGACATAAGAATTTAACTTTATCAAGCTTGCACCAAGGTGTATTACCTAATATTCCATGCATAAATGCTCTTGCAACCTGATCATACATTATATTAAGACTGGCATTGCCATATACAATGACATGTTCAGGTGTTGTTCCCATCATATCAGCCATGAGCTTTTTAGCTTCTGGGATACCATCCAGTACACCGTAATTTCTACAATCTGTTCCATCAATAGAACTAAGATCAGACTTGCTGTTAACAACATCAAGAATGTCCATTGATACATTAAGCTGTGTTGCAGATGGTTTACCTCTTGCCATATTAAGATTTAAGCCTTTAGATTTAGACTCTTTGTATCTCTCATCTAATTCAGCCTTTAATGATAATAATTCTTCTTTACTTAATTCGCTGTACTGCATTTTGTATCTCCTTTGCAAAACTTATTTTGATTAACTATACAGTAAATCGGTATATATATCAAGCTTGTAATTAGAATAATTAAGATTATTAAAAATATTCCTAATTATATTAAGTAATATATGCATTTTGGTTAATTAAATTAGTGAATATAGATAGCTTTTGCAGTAAAATGTGGTAAATACTAAATTCAAGCTTCGCTTTCATTAAGGGCTTGCCACAAAAAAATCCCACATAGATTTCTCTATGTGGGATAATGAACTATAGTTATATACTACTTTGCATAATCAACAGCTCGGGATTCACGTATAACGCTGACCTTAATCTGTCCTGGATATTCCATCTGATCTTCAATCTGCTTAGAAATATCCCTTGCCATAAGTACCATATCTGAATCACTAACGACTTCAGGAACAACCATAACTCGAACTTCTCTACCGGCTTGAATGGCAAATGATTTCTCAACTCCCTTAAAGGAATTGGTAATATCTTCTAATTGTTTAAGTCTGTTTGTATAAGTTTCTAATGTCTCTCTTCTTGCGCCTGGTCTTGCAGCAGATATTGTATCAGCCGCCTGAACAAGACATGCAATTAAAGATTCTGGCTCTACATCTCCATGATGAGCTTCTACTGCATTGACAATGATTGGAGATTCCTTGTATTTTCTACAAAGATCAGCACCAATCTGTACATGAGTACCTTCCATCTCCCTGTCAATTGATTTACCAATATCATGTAATAAACCTGCTCTCTTGGCAGTCTTAACATCACATCCAACTTCCTCAGCTAAAAGCCCTGCAAGCTGTGCAACCTCAATTGAATGTTTAAGTACGTTCTGTCCATAACTTGTCCTGAAATGCATTCTACCCAATAATCTGACTAACTCTGGATGTAATCCATGTACGCCAACCTCAAGAGTAGCATTCTCACCCTCTTCTTTGATTAAAACTTCTACTTCCTTCTGAGCTTTCTCAACCATCTCCTCAATTCTTGCTGGATGAATTCTTCCGTCAAGAATAAGTTTTTCGAGGGCAACTCTTGCTACCTCTCTTCTGATTGGATCAAATCCAGATAAAATAACTGCCTCTGGTGTATCATCTATAATAAGCTCTACACCTGTAAGTGTCTCTAAAGTACGTATATTACGTCCTTCACGACCAATGATTCTACCCTTCATCTCATCACTTGGAAGCTGGACAACTGAAATAGTTGTCTCTGCCACATGATCAGCCGCACATCTCTGAATAGCTGATACAATGCAATCTCTGGCTTTCTTGTCTGCTTCCTCTTTAGCTCTGCTCTCATAAGCTTTAATCATAACAGCAGTGTCATGTTTAACTTCGTCTTCAACAGTCTTTAATAGATATTCCTTTGCCTGTTCGG
>URGC01000119.1 GCA_900547255.1 uncultured Eubacterium sp.
TATGAACCATTGACATTCCACTCCTCGTCCATTGAAATATTGCCGTTGATGTCACAATACTGTGTTGCAACCTGTCCGTTTGCAAATAATTTGTCAAGCCATTCCTTAGGTGCAACAAATCTTCCTTCACCATGTGAAGCAGGGTTGCAGTATACTCCGCCAAACTCTGCACCTGTAAGCCATGGGCTCTTATTAGATACAACCTTAGTGTATACCATCTTAGATATATGACGGTTAATTGTATTAAATGTAAGTGTAGGTGAGTTAGAATCCTGCCCTGTGATAGCTCCATTAGGAACAAGACCTAACTTGATAAGTGCCTGGAAACCATTACATATACCAAGCGCAAGACCATCACGCTCGTTAAGAAGCTTCTCAACAGCCTCTTTCATCTTGGCATTACGGAATGCTGTAGCAAAGAACTTAGCTGAACCATCTGGCTCATCACCTGCTGAGAATCCACCTGGGAACATAATAATCTGTGCCTGGTTAATAGCCTTCTCAAATTCTTCTACAGAATCTCTGATTCCCTCTGCATCAAGGTTCTTGAATACCTTGACAATTACATCAGCACCAGCTCTCTCAAATGCCTTAGTACTGTCATATTCACAGTTAGTACCTGGAAATACAGGGATAAATACTGTTGGCTTGGCAACCTTATTCTTGCATACATATATGCTGTCTGCCTTGTAAAGCTTGCTCTCAACTGGTGTTGTATCCTTAGAAGACTTAGTCTTAAATACCTTCTCAAGCTTATCCTTCCAAACGCTTACAGCCTCTTCTACAGTGATTGAGATTTCTTTATATGTAAATGCTGCTGTATCCTTAACTTCACCGACCTTAACGTAATCAGTCTTAATCTCTGATAACCTATCCTTATCAACCTCTGCAACTATGCATCCATATGCAGGTGCGAAAAGGTCTTCTTCCTTAACATCACTATTGATAGCAAATCCCATCCTGTTACCGAATGCCATCTTGCTTAATGCTGGAACAAGTCCATGTCCACCAAGTACATACGCAGACTTGATAACTCCACTTGCTATAAGCGAATGGATATTCTCGTATAAATCCTTAATCTGCTCATATACAGGAAGATCATACTCATCCTTGGCAATATCAAATCTTACAAGTGCATTGCCGGCTGTCTTTAACTCAGGAGTTATAATATCTCCCTCTTTAGCTATATCTATAGCGAATGAGCAGAGTGTAGGTGGAACATCTATATTCTCAAATGTTCCTGACATACTATCCTTACCACCGATTGATGGAAGTCCGAAGCCAAGCTGTGCCTCGTATGCACCAAGAAGTGCAGCGAATGGCTGGCTCCAACGGCTTGGGTCTTCTGTCATTCTTCTGAAATACTCCTGGAATGTGAATCTAATCTTCTTATAATCACCACCAGCAGCAACAATCTTTGCAACTGAATCAACTACTGCATACATAGCACCATGATATGGACTCCAGCTTGAAAGATATGGATCAAATCCATATGACATCATAGTTACTGTATCACACTTGCCCTTGAGAACTGGAAGCTTAGCAACCATTGACTGTGTCTCTGTAAGCTGATACTTACCACCATATGGCATATATACTGAACCAGCTCCGATAGAGCCGTCAAATCTCTCAACAAGACCCTTCTGTGAGCACTCATTAAGGTCTGATAATGTCTTTAACCACTTGCCTCTTACATCATCAACCTTAGATGCCTTAAGATAGTTATCATCCTTAGATGGAATATCAACGAGTACTGATGTCTCCTGATGAGCACCATTAGTATCAAGAAATGCTCTTGATATATTAACTATCTCCTTGCCTCTCCATGTAAGCACAAGTCTTGGATCCTCTGTAACAACAGCAACCTCTGTTGCTTCAAGATTCTCCTCTGCTGAATACTTAAGGAACTCTGCAACATCCTTAGGATCGATAACACATGCCATTCTCTCCTGTGACTCAGATATTGCAAGCTCTGTTCCGTCAAGTCCTTCATACTTCTTAGGTACCTTATCAAGGTCAACTCTTAAACCTGCTGCTAACTCGCCGATAGCAACTGATACACCGCCGGCACCGAAGTCATTACATTTCTTGATAAGACGTGTAACTTCTGGTCTTCTGAATAATCTCTGCATCTTACGCTCTGTAGGAGCATTACCCTTCTGAACCTCTGCACCACATGTATCTATTGATTCCATTGTATGAACCTTAGATGAACCTGTAGCTCCGCCACAGCCATCACGTCCAGTTCTTCCACCAAGTAATACAATAATGTCGCCCGGATCAGAGTTAAGTCTCTTAACTGCTGCTCTTGGAGCTGCCGCTATAACTGCACCAATCTCCATTCTCTTTGCAACATAGTCTGGATGATATAATTCCTTAACATATCCAGTAGCAAGACCTATCTGGTTACCATATGAGCTGTATCCATGTGCAGCCTCTGTTACAAGCTTCTTCTGTGGAAGCTTACCCTTTAATGTATCCTGAATTGAACCTGTTGGGTCTGCTGCACCAGTAATTCTCATAGCCTGATATACATATGTACGTCCTGAAAGTGGATCTCTTATCGCACCACCAAGACATGTAGCAGCACCACCGAATGGCTCGATTTCTGTTGGATGGTTGTGTGTCTCATTCTTGAAGTTAACAAGCCATTCCTCAGTCTTGCCATCTATCTCAACTGGAACAACAATTGAGCATGCATTAATCTCGTCTGACTCTTCCTGATCTTCAAGCTTTCCCTCTGCCTTTAACTTCTTCATGGCAAGAAGTGCAAGATCCATAAGACAAACAAACTTGTCCTTACGTCCCTTATAAATCTGCTCTCTGTCAGCAAGATATTTCTTATATGTATTCTCCATTGGAATACGGTAATATCCGTCTTTGAACTCAACATTGACAAGCTCTGTTGCAAATGTTGTATGACGGCAGTGATCTGACCAGTATGTATCTAACACACGAATCTCTGTCATAGATGGATTACGCTTCTCAACATCGCGGAAATGTTCCTGGATAAACAGGAAATCCTTGAATGTCATAGCAAGTCCTAATGAGTCATAAAGCTTCTTTAACTCATCCTCTGACATATCCTTAAATCCATCAAAATATATAATATCTGGAGGAGTTGGGAAATCTGTTACAAGTGTATCAGGAATCTCTTCCTTTGCCTGTCTTGAATCAACAGGGTTGATACACATCTCTTTAATCTTTTCCTTCTGATCATCTGTCAAATCACCAGATACAACATATGTAGTTGCTGTTCTGATAACTGGCTTCTCATTCTCATTAAAGAACTTGACACACTGTTCAGCAGAATCAGCTCTCTGGTCGAACTGTCCTGGAAGATACTCTACAGAGAATACGAAATCCTCTGGCTGTGATGTAAATTCCATCTCATACACATCATCAACTGGTGGTTCAGAAAATACTGTTGTGAGAGCCTTACTGTAAGTCTCCTCTGAAAGATTCTCAATGTCATAACGGATAAGAACCCTGACATCTGTTACTGACTTAACATCAAGATAACTTGTTATCTCGCTTAGAAGCTGCTTAGCACTGACAGCATAAGGCTTTTTCTTCTCAACAAATACTCTTTTAACGCTGCTCATTGTTTTCCTCCCGCTTATCTTTTATGAATAGCTTATTAGTGAATAAAATTAATTGTATCACAAGAATCAGAATTTACCAATAATAATTTAGATAAAACTCTAATTCTCTGAATATTTATTTCAGAATATATATTTATTCATGCATACGGCGTATTATCTTATACACTACCTGATTCCCCATAACCATTGGTGAAGTGTGTGCAAAGAATATAATTCCATCTGTCTGGCTGACTATCTGCGATTTGACAAATCCTTCACAAGGATCAATTACCTCGCCTATTATGTCTCCACGAAATACCGGGTCTCCCGGGTCTTTTAACCTTCTGTAGAATCCGCCGTCATAAGTCTTAACAGGCATAAGGTCCTGTTCATGTATGACACTGGCTATGTAGCCACTGTGGTTATTATATTTTAGTATTCCCATACGTGTGAGAAATCTAAGAACTGATGAAACTGCCTGACGTGCTGATTTATCATCAATATTGTCAGTGCTGTTCGTATAGATTGAGAATGCATTAGTTCCATTCATCTGCCAGTTATAGTTAAGTGTGACAGTGTCCATAGGCTTAGGACTTCTTATCACAACATACTGTAATCCGAACAGATTAGCAAGGCTTGCGCTCTGATATCCTGTCTCCATCATTCTTACATGTGGTATGAAATCTCCCGGCATGTAAAAGCTTGCAAACTGGATTCCATAGTTGTAGCCTTTGACATTCTCAAATAACATAGATGCTATGTAATTAGTTGTATCACCATCAGCATCTCCCGGAAATGTCCTGTTAATATCTGTATTGTCTATAGGCCAGAATCTCTTGCCTACATTCATTGAAAACTTATTAGCTGTAGGAACTACTAATATCTCATGGTCATGCGATATAGCCCCGTGGCTTTCAAGGTCTCTTAAAGCCTTGACAAGCAGTGAGCATATATACATCTGCTGTATCTCATTGCCACGCAGTGAACCTACTATGCATGCGGATTTCTCACCTCCGCCAAATCTGTACCCTTCCACCTTGAAATCATCTCTGTATAATCCCTGAAGTGTGAATATTGTCTCTTTTTTCATGATTATCTCCATCTGCCAGCAATAACTATTACTGGATATTGCCTCCATATACTCTTGCAAGAAGTGCGCCCTTATATACAACCGGATGTTCTCTTAATGTAAATATGATTCCATCCACCGGCGACTCAATTCTCTGGACAATCCTGCCTGTAAGCGGCTCAATTATGTCACCTATATGTGTACCCATGCTTATAGCTCCAAGTTTCTTAACATCTGCCACAAACACTCCGCTTGAGCAGGCTCTTATGAATTCAACCTGTCCCTCTGTCGATATGATTGGCTTCCTTACAGAAATCTGCTCACCTTCCCATATGCCAAGCTCTATCATAAGATTAAATGTTCCCTCTATAAGCTGGTCACAATACTCCCTGTTAATTCTGTTGCCGACTCCCATCTCTATGGCAAGTGTAGGAACATCCATATTGTTAAGGCTGTATGCCAAAGTTGCATCAAGCACTGTCTTGGATGAATATATCCATACAAAATCAGTATTAATAATCTTTGCATATGGAAGAAGCTTTGCCCTGTTCTCCTCTGTAAGTCTTGCCTGTGGCATCTCCTTAATGAATATATTGCTCGAATGGATATCAAGACAGAAATCACTGCCTATAATATTATCAATGACACCGGCAGCCACATATTCCGCAACTGCTCCGTTATTATCCCCCGGAAATGACCTGTTCATATCAAGCTCAAACATAGGTATTCCACGGCTTCCAATATCAAGTCCCAAAGGATTAAGGTCTGGATAAATGTCTACTATGCCATGAAGCTTCTCTGGATTGTTGTTAATCCTTCTTGTCACTTCATAACATATATACTGTCCATCAAGCTCATCACCATGTATTCCTGTAACTATAGAGAGTCTCTTCTCCTTGCCAGTATACCCTTCTGGTGCAAGCCTGTTCTTGTGAACAGTCCATTTCTCATGTACTGGTAACTCTATTGAAACAACTTCTTCTATCATATATATCTACTGTCCTTTGTTGTGTATTAAATCCTTCAGCCACAGCTTATGACTGCATATCCATATCCATAATTCCTCTTATTGATATCTTGCCATCCAGAGTACGGATAACCATTGACACCAATGGTGTGTTAGGCGAATATGTCACTCCATTGACTATAACCTTAACACCTGGATACATATTCTTTAAAATCTTTATATTGGAATTCTCTGATGCATATATAAGGTCACAGAGTTTCTTAGCCTCTTCATTGAACTTATTCTTCTCTGAGTTCTTAATTATCTTTGACTGGAATACCTTGTTGAACATATCCTGCTGGAACTTCTCAGGCTGTAACTGTTTCAGAGCCTTATACTTTGCAAGAAGTGTGTCAAGCATATCTATCTCTTTATCATAATCTTTTATCTTATTCACAAGGTCCGTATACTGCTGTCTTACTGCCTTGGTTGCACCGACACGGATAATAGTTGTGACACCAGTCTCAACACCCGCATTGCCTACTTCAACACCAAGTATTCCCATAACATCGCCGCCCTGTATTGAGCTCTGCTTGCCATTGACAATAACCTTGCCATTGGCAACTATGTTACAGTTAAGCATATAATTGGCATATACATTACCCCTGCACTGTACAGTCACATTCTCTAAGAATCTCGCACTTATATCACCGCCAGCTTCTACCTTTGCAAGTCCCTTGCCGTTGACACCATCCTTGAATATGACATTGCCGCCAGCTCGTATAACTGCTGCCTCAACATGTCCTCCAATTGATATATCGCCTCTGGCAGATACTGTAAGTCCACTGATAACATTTCCCTGGATATCAACATCACCATTGAAATCAATATTACCAACAGATATATCCACATTGCCCGGTATTGTAAGAACACTGTATACATTAAGGTCAAAGTTTCTGTATTCTACCTTGCCATCACAAGCCGCATAATATGTATTGCCATCCTCTGATACAGTGAATCCCTTGCCTCTTAACGGACTCTTAGGTCTTCCCGCTTTAGGAATAATCAGCTTTCCCCTGACATCATATCCGAATACCCCCTTAGTAGGTGAATTATAATGTGCAAGCTTGTCCCCCTCGCTTACAAGCTCGAACAGCTTCATGTTATAATAATCAACCGAACCGTCTGCACGCTCTACCGGCTTGCCAATACCATCAAGATTGAAAAACAGTTCATATTCACCATCAGCACCATCTTCAGCTTTCTTGCCGGATGCAATAAGCTCATTAGTGTCATATACCTTATTCTGAAGCATATTCTGTATTGCCGATTCATCAATCCCCATCTTAACGCCACTCTCATCTAATGCCGCCTTGATATCTTCATATGAATACTCTCTATCATCATGCATCGGAAATGTCAGGCGCAGATACGCTGACATATTATCTTCAGATATTGTGACGGATATTCTCTTATTTGGTTGTTCA
>URGC01000120.1 GCA_900547255.1 uncultured Eubacterium sp.
TTTACAGAAAAAATTTCACACCGTCACTTGAAATAATTATTCCTGTATTTTCTTCGAACACTCGTTGCATCATATCTATAATATATTTGTTTCCACAATGTTCAATTATAAATAAATGCAATTGGTTCAATTTCTAATCTTGTCTGGAATACCTGTATAACATCATTAAATGTTATATTGGTAACATATTGCCAGTTGTAATCATCTTCGAATTAAAACAAAAAAAGATGTGAAGAAATCCAATTTCTCATCAATTCTTGGATTTCTTCACATCTTTTATTAATATTCAGCCAAATTTACTAGTTAAATTTATATAATTTAAAGGATTTTGGATTTTCTCCACATTTCTAGCAATATTAAGCCAATCTACCACCCCTTAAAACATATCTCACTTTACGCTCCAGCCTCAATAAGTGGTGTCTCTATCCCTCTCATCTCTATTCTAGGAGTACCCTTGCCACTTATATAATCCTCTGTGATAGTGACCTTGCCTATATTGCCATCCTTAGGAATCTCATACATGATATCAAGCATATAATCTTCCAGTATTGACCTTAACGCTCTTGCACCTGTATCTCTCTCAAGCGCCTTCTTTGCAATAAGTCTTAATGCATCATCATCAAACTCAAGAAGAACCTCGTCCATGGCAAGAAGCTTCTTATACTGCTTAATAATAGCATTCTTAGGCTCTTTTAAGATAGATACAAGCATATCCTCTGTAAGCTTCTCAAGTGAGAATACAACTGGAAGTCGTCCCAAGAACTCTGGAATCATTCCGAAATTTCTAAGATCCTCAATTGTAACCTTCTCGCAGAGATTCTTCTCATTGTCATACTTATCCTTGAGGTCTGCATTAAATCCTATTGAGCCCTGCTTATTAAGTCTCTCTTTGATTATGTCCTCAAGACCCGGGAAAGCGCCACCACATATAAAAAGAATATTCTTAGTATTAACTGTCACAAGTGGAACCATCGCATTCTTGCTGTTAGCTCCTACTGGAACCTCAACATCACTTCCCTCAAGAAGCTTTAACATTCCCTGCTGTACCGACTCACCACTTACATCCCTGCTTCGTGTCTCCTTTTTCTTGGCAATCTTATCTATCTCATCAACAAATATAATGCCATGCTCAGCCTTCTCAACATCATTATCTGCGGCTGCAAGAAGCTTGGAAACAACACTCTCTATATCATCACCGATATAACCTGCCTCTGTAAGAGATGTCGCATCTGCTATCGCAAGTGGAACCTGTAATATCTTAGCAAGAGTCTTAACAAGATATGTCTTACCACTTCCTGTTGGTCCAATCATAAGTATGTTAGATTTCTCAATCTCAACATCATCTGACTGTTCTGCAACTCTCTTATAGTGGTTATATACAGCAACAGACATAACCTTCTTAGCCTTGTCCTGACCTACAACATGCTGGTCAAGAAGCTCCTTGATATGGTGTGGAGCTGGAATTGATTTAAGGTCAATGACTGGTTCAGATTTCTCTTTCTTTTTCTTGACTTTCTGCTTGTTAGGCATTCCCATATTGTCCATGAAATCACCGAACAACATGCCGTTGAAATTACCCATGTTAGGCATATTGTTCATATTCTTCATCATATCCTCATAATTGACACCACTGTTGTTAATAGTATCAAGAGTCTTCTGCATACAGTCTGGACATATATAGATATTACCCGGCATAGAAATCATCTTTCCGGCTTTACTCTCTGTTCTCTTGCAGATATAACATACCTTTTCATATTCATCATTGTTATCATCTACTTCTTTATAATCTGACATAACTGTCCTCCATGTCTTTCATATCATGTGTACATTGTACATATTCTTTAGTATAACTATTAAATAATATTATGGCAATTAAATAATTATAAATCTCTATAAAGATTTGTTAAGATGTACACTTGGATAAAAAGCCAAAGAGCTGTCTGCGCCCTGCACAAACAGCTCTTGAACCTATAAACATATCATTTATTACTTTTTGCTTCCAAGTGCTACATCTACTGACTTAAGAACATACTGGTTACCCTCAAGGTGATAATACTGTACTGTAACTGTCTCACCTGCTTTGTAGTACTGCATAAGGCTCTGGAGTCCTGACATTGAACTTACTGTCTGGTCATCAAAGCTTACAACAATATCATACTTGCCAAGTCCTGCCTTCTCTGCTGCTGAATCAGATTCTACTGTTCTTATCTGGATTCCCTGTGGATATCCATAATAATTAGCCATTGTGCTTGTGATATCAATAGCAGCTATACCAAGATAACCCTGCTCACTGCTTGCAACCTTTGTTCTTGTCTGTCTGTTCATAAGGCTGTCAATAAGCTCTCTTACATTAGAGATTGGGATTGAATAAGCCATTCCCTCAACACCATCTTCTGATGTCTTAGCAAAATTGATACCTATAACCTTGCCATCGGCATTAAGAAGTGCTCCACCACTGTTACCAGAATTGATAGCTGCATTTGTCATGAATAAGCCTTCAAATGTTACATTGTTAACTGTTATAGATCTGTCAAGTGCACTGATAATACCATTAGTAACTGACTGTCCTTCACCAAGTGCATTACCAATAGCTACTACATCCTGACCTACAACAACATCATCTGAATCGCCAAGCTCTGCAATCGCTATAGATGAAAGTGTTGAACTCTTGATGTCACTTAATGCTACTGCAACAACTGCCACATCCTTATCTGACTTAGAGCCTTTAACTGTTGCACTTACTGACTGGTTATCTGCAAATGTACAGCTAAGGTTGTTAACTGACTCAATAACATGAGCATTAGTAAGAATAAGAAGCTCTGTGTCACTCTTGCCTACTATTATTCCTGTTCCGCTTGTATTAGCTTCATATGGCTGTCCATATCCGAAATATGAAGATGATGTTACAGTTGTTGTTCCTGTGAGCTGTACCATAGCTGGAAGTGCTGCCTTGGCAACATCTGTTACATTCATAGTTGATACTGCACTGCTGCCTGAATCATATTCTGCTGTTGTTGATGACATTCCAGTTGATACTGTAGGTATCTCAACATTGCTGTTAGACTGTATAGGATTAATCTTGTTAGCTGCATAATTAACACCATACATTGTTCCGCCTGCTACTGCTCCGAATAACACTGCTGATAATGCAACTGCGGCGATTCTCTTTCCTATTCCTGAGTTCTTTTTGTTACCGCTATTATTCTGCTGCTTGTTAGCTTTGTATTCTTCATATCCCTGCATGCTTCCCATGTTATTGCCATAATTGTTATAGGAATATCTGTACTGTCCATCCTGATTATTGTACTGTCCATCCTGATTATTATACTGTCCATTCTGGTTATTATACTGTCCATTCTGGTTATCGTATTGTCCATTCTGATTATTATATTGATTCTCGTCGTACATTATATTAGTTCTCCTTTCAACGTCATACCAGAAATGTTAAAAAACACATTTCATTGCTATGACTGTATGTTAGCAATGAAATGTGTTTAGTTTGTGTCCTAATTGTTAAAAAATGCTGAACATCCAATAATTACGGATTACTGTCCTACAGCTTCCATAACTGCCTTCTTTAATGCTTCTTCCTTAGCTGCTGCATCCTCTAAGCTTGTGCCCTTAACACCCATGTAGAACTTAATCTTAGGCTCAGTTCCTGATGGTCTTGCACAACACCATGCATTGTCAGAAAGTTCATAGTAAAGAACATTAGACGATGGTAATCCAGTTGAGTGCTTCTCGCCTGTTGCAAGATTTACAACTTCATCCTTCTTGTAATCTCTTGTCTCAAGAACATCCCAATCACCAAACTTCTTAGGAGGATTGCTTCTTAAATCATCCATCATCTGTGCAATCTTAGAAGCTCCCTCTGCACCCTTCATTGTTATGGCAACCTGTCCCTCTTTATAGTAACCATATTTCTCAAATATATTAATCATCTGATCCCAGAGAGTTATTCCCTTAGACTTATAGTAAGCTGCTGCCTCGCATAAAGCCATAACTGCAACTGGAGCATCCTTATCTCTTGCATGAGTTCCTACTAAACAGCCGTAGCTCTCCTCGAAACCAAACTCATACTCATATGTATGCTGCTGCTCGAATAACTTAATCTGCTCACCGATGAACTTAAATCCTGTAAGTACCTCAATAAGCTTGAGATTGTACTCTGCGGCAATAGCCTTAGCCATATCTGTTGATACAATTGTTGTAACAAATGCGCCGTTAGAATGAAGTAATCCCTTCTCCTTACGCTGTGATAACAGATACTCTGCTATAAGCATAGCTGACATGTTACCTGTGAATGATATGTACTCACCTGTCTTAGTATCCTTAGAATATATACCAAGTCTGTCCGCATCAGGGTCTGTTGCAAGAATAATATCTGCATCAACTTCCTTTGCAAGCTTAAGAGCGAGTGTGAATGCCTTAGGGTCTTCTGGGTTAGGATAATCAAGTGTTGTGAAATCTGGATCTGGCTTCTCCTGTTCTGGAACAACATATACATGCTTGAATCCTAATTCTTTAAGTACTCTTCTTACTGGTACATTACCTGTTCCGTGGAAAGGTGTGTATACAATCTTGATATCGTCAGCAACTGATTTGATGACATCCCCATTAAGGCTCATCTTCTTCAATGCAGCGATATACTTATCATCCATATCATATCCGATTACATTGTAAAGACCGCAGGCTCTGGCCTCGTCAATATCCATTGTCTTAACTGTATTGTAATCTGTAACAGCCTTAACCTCTGATATAATCTGTGAATCCTTAGGTGCTGTAATCTGTGCGCCGTCTTCCCAGTATACCTTATATCCATTGTATTCTGGTGGATTATGGCTGGCTGTAACAACGATACCTGCTATACAGTGAAGCTCTCTTAATGCAAATGAAAGCTCTGGTGTAGGACGGAGTGTTGGGAATATATATGCCTTAATTCCGTTAGCAGCAAGGCAAAGAGCAGCCTCATCTGCGAATTCTGGAGACATCCTTCTTGAATCGTAAGCAATAGCCACACCTCTGTCAGCAGCATTTTCTTTGATAATAAAGTTAGCTAAGCCCTGTGTTGCCTTTCTTACAGTGTAGATGTTCATTCTGTTAGTACCATTGCCAATGACACCTCTAAGACCACCTGTACCAAATTCAAGGTCCTTATAGAATCTGTCCTCTATCTCTTTCTCATCAGATGCTATAGACTTTAATTCCTCTCTTGTTGCCTCATCAAAATACTCATTGTCGCACCAAGCCTTGTAAGTTTCCATATAACCCATAACTTTACCTCTTTTCTAAATTATTGTTATCTTTACGTACTGCTTTATGTATCTATTATAATATAAACACATATTCAAATCAATCTTCCTTTAAAGACTTTGTAAATGCTTCTGTAACAGCATCAAGGGCTTTCTGCTCATCTTCGCCTGTCGCTGTAAGATGAATAACTTCGCCGCATTTAACGCCCGCTGCAAGGATTGATATAACACTCTTTGCATTGGCAGTTTTACCTTCGCCATACTCGAAAGATATCTTGCTGTTGTACTTAACCGCCTCTTCGCACATAGCTCCGGCAGGTCTTAAATGTATTCCTAATGCGCTATCTATTGTAATATCTCTGCTTACCATGATATCCTTCCCCCTTTTTAATTATTTCTGGTCTGCTGGTTATTATTATTGTCGTTACCAGCCGCTGTTGTAGGCTGTTCTGACCTGGTTATAATAACCTTGACTCTGTATGTTCCATCTACACTATAACCATCCGGAAGGCTTACATTTACTGCAACTATATGCTCTCCCGCAGTTAAAGATGCAAGATTAACTGACAAGCTTATATTGTCTGAACTAAATGACTCGAAATCGCCGCTGTCATTCTTGACTGATATATTCAGCGAAGTTACCGATTTGTCAAATGATGCTTTCATATCTGATGAAAGATTATTCATCTTAATATTAGACACTGGTACGCTGAATTCTCTGCTGTCTTTACTTACAATTCTTGCTGTGACTGTTACAGATGCATCTGAAGTAAATGCAACCGACCTGTCAACATAATCTGCAAGATTAACAGATATAACCTTATCTGATGACTGTCCTTTAACATCTATCGCAGATGAAGGAATAGTAATCTCATTAATTCCACCAATAATATTCGCCGGACCTGTTATCTCAACTTCATTTTGCGATAAATCAAGGCTTTTAACAACATAATTATTAGAAAGTGTTCCTGAATAACCTTCTGCTGATACCTTTACTGTCTTTATCTGGTTGACCGTCACTGCACAATCGGCATCGCCTCTTGACATGACAAGTGAATCATCCTCGACAACATTTCCCTCATTATCCACAAGATTAATAGTTACATTCTCATTGAAATTCTGATTCCTGCCTGTCACATTGATTGTGACTACTGCATTGGCAATTCTTCCAACTGCTGATGATGAGCCTGTAACCTTAACTGTATCAGGAAATACACTTACATTGCCTATTGTATAACCATTATCAAGGCTTCCCTCTGTATAATGCTTTATAGTGAATTCTTTCGTTAATCTGTTTTCAATCTGAAGTCTGACAGCCGTTGTTCTAGGTATAACCTCAACATTCTTAAGCTCTCTGCCATCTTTGACAACTTTGACATCAATATCAACATAATCTGCAAATGCTGTTATCTTGCTAAGATCAGCAGTTGCAACTATATCACTTGATTTAAGCTCAGTTATGATACTCTTAGGGCCACTTATATATACAGATATTCTGCTGCCATCAACCACCTCATAAGTATAATCATTGTCTGTAAGACTCTCTGTATTTTGAAGTTCAACAGCAACATTACTTATGGTTACACTGGTAGTTGGATCATATATATTGACTATTATAGTCCACAGTATCAATGCACCGACCACAGAAAGAATCTTCAGAGAAAAGTTTTTAAATATCTTTTCCTTCATTCTTAAATCTTCCTCTCCATAACTTGAACGACTTAACATCAATATTCTTCATTCTAAGGTACT
>URGC01000121.1 GCA_900547255.1 uncultured Eubacterium sp.
ATCATGCATAATGTCTTTAACGGATTATGCTTTCTATCCTCCTGAATACACAAAACTGCCATATAAAACAGAAGTGTTGCACTTCCGAATGTATATTGAAAATTAATGTCATGCAGATACTCATATGACGGCATCAGGTTAAACATAAGAAATGGTCCCGCAAGAATATACAGCCTGTAATCCCTGCAATACAGCGGCAGGAACAGCATAGGTGCAAGAACTGTTATTATATATCTGATATTGCCATCACTCATTATCTGTGCAATTGTATAACCCGGATTGATAAATATTGTCGGTATCATGCCAAGCACATTGCCATCATGGCCATATATCATATTATTAAACCTGTCAGTCGCTGTATTAAATCCTGCATTTTTTATATATGTCACGGTAATCACAAAATAGATAACAGCCACCAGCATGACAGCCACTGATTTGATGTATGATTTATCCTTTCTGTCCCTGCTTACAAGCATATACATCCCTATAAATCCTGCATACACAGCGGCATCCTCTTTGACACTAAGCAGGAATATAAGTGCCGGTATAATACATTTCCACGAATTGCGTTCAAATGCATACAACAGGGTAAATATTGCCACTGAAAGAAACATATTCTCATGCACATCATATCCACAGCCGCCCGCAACATATGGCATAAAACAATATATGCAGCATATTACCACTGTCTTTGCTCTGCTTATCCCCTTCTTATTGCACAGCAGTGCAAGCGGAATCACAGCAGACGCAAGAACAAGTCCCTGACAAATCTGGATTGTCTGCGGATATGGAAATACATAATATACCGGGAACAGAAGCCAGAATACAGGTGATGTATGAACCTTGAAATGTGACATAAGCACATCCCTCTCAAGCGTTGTCTGCATTGTAAGATGATTTTTCATATAATAAAACATCTGGAAAAACAACCCGCCATCGAAGTTCGGCACATTGTATGTAATATATCTGTACACAGCAGTAACTCCGATAAATACTGCAATCAGAGCCGCCGCCACAGCTATCAGTATAATCATGCATTTTCTGCTTATGACTATGTCCGTAATCTTCATATCCCTTGATGCATATAGAAAGGCAAGCAGAACAAGCCCTGACACTGCAAGACACGTATATACATCCTGCTTTAGCGATACAATCACCAGACCACATACCAGTGCTGACACAAACATTATATAATTCATTATCTTATCAGCACCTGACCGCAGCGAAAACGCTGTAAGCACTGCTGCCACAACAAGAATCACTGCAACATATACAGCTATGCTCGTATACCCGACAGTTGCAAGACTTTCAACCGGATTAAATATCTCAGAAGAAAGCCGTATCATATTCACACACGAAACAAAGCACCACGCAGTAATTAAACTTACCACGCAGTGCTTTATAAAAGTATCAAAGGAAATTCTCTTAATATTATCAGTCAATCTCATGAACCTGTCCCCATATCATATACTTTCGATAAAGCCAGATATAAATGTAAGTGCCGCACCCGCAGAAGCCTTCATATCCGAGCAGCCGGAGAAACTTATATAATCCCCGTCTGTATCAAATGAATAGCGTCCTGCAAGCTTTGTCTCAAGGATATCCTTATAATCCTTTAAGTACTCAGCAACCTGACCACCTATAACAATATCACAGTCACATATAGTATACAAGTTATTAATGCCAATTGCCAGATTATCAAGATACTCTTCAAATATCATGATTTTATCCTTATCACCATTCTTTAACTGTTCAAAAAACTCTTTTAAAGTAACACCACAGTCAGATGAAAGACATCTTGATGACACATAGCTTTCAAAACAGCCTTCACGTCCACAGAAGCATTTCCTGCCACCCGGATGAATAGTCATATGGCCGAATTCACCAGACCTGTTATGATTGCCAGACACAGCAAAGTTCTCATCAAATATCGCTCCGCCGACACCCTGGCTTAACATAAGATAGATGTATCTTTTACGCCCCGTGCCACGCATATTGAACCAGTACAACGCATAACAGCCTGATTTGGCATCATTCATGGCAATCCATGGGTATGGTATGAATCCTGCGATATCCTCAATTGAGCAGTTCTTTACACCCATAGTAGGCGCATTGACAATAATCTTATTCGTATCATCAAGGATTCCCGGTATCGTAATTCCGACACCTAATATTTTCTTCCTGCCGACACCTGCACTGTCAATGCACTTTTCTATAAGTCCGGCGCACTGTCTGTAATAACCTTCTTCTGGCACAAATGTGTCCTCAAGATATGCCTCTGTGAGAATACTTCCATACATATCTATAAGCCTTGCATACACTCCATTAGCAGAGATATTGAGCGACACAGCATATCTGGCATTGGAATTAATCGAGAATATCTGTGCCTTTCTGCCGCCTGTCGAGTCAAAATTACCCTCTATTACAATCAAGCCATCCTCAACCAATGCTTTGAGATTCTGATGTATTGTCGGCATGGAAAGTCCGATTTGTTCAAAAATCTCCTGTCTTGAAGTCTGCACTGCTTCGTAGATATATCTGTATATTCTGTTCTTATTAATTAATTTTACGTCTTTTGATGTAATACCTGATTTATTCATTACTTTCCAAAAACTGCTTCGTAATCTTTCTTAAACTTCTCAATACCCGCATCTGTAAGTGGATGGTGTACCATCTGCTCAATTACCTTGTAAGGTACTGTTGCTATATCTGCACCGGCAAGAGCGCAGTCTGTGAAATGAATTGGATTACGAACGCTTGCACATATAATCTGAGTCTGTATATCGTAATTAGAGAAAATGTCAACTATATCCTGAATAAGCTGGATTCCTGGTGATGATATATCATCTAATCTTCCAAGGAATGGAGAAACATATGTAGCTCCGGCTCTTGCTGCAAGAACTGCCTGGTTAGCAGAGAATATAAGTGTCACATTAACCTTGATTCCCTCTGATGTAAGCACCTTAGTAGCTTTAAGTCCCTCTGCTGTCATAGGAATCTTAACTACCATGTTAGGATGAATTGCAGCTATCTGTCTTCCTTCTTCTATCATTCCCTCTGCTGTCTCTGTAGTTGCCTTAACCTCACCACTTATAGGGCCGTCAACGATTGAAGCTATCTCCTTGATAACCTGGTTGAAATCTCTTCCCTCTTTAGCAATAAGTGAAGGGTTAGTTGTTACACCGCAGATAACTCCCATATCATTAGCTTTTCTTATCTCATCAACATTAGCAGTATCAATAAAAATTCGCATAATACAAACTCCTTTATTTAATTTTAAAATTTTTATTTATCAAATCCTGTGAACTAGTTTTACAGCTTCGCAAACACAGGCTTTAATGCTGGATATATCATCTTAAATTTATTGTAACACTCATCGTATCGTGCCACAATTTCTTTATCTGGCTCAATAACCTCTGAAACCTTGCATATCGCATCAGCCGCAGCCTCAACGCTTGTATATTCGCCTGTGGCAACCATTGCAAGCATCGCAGCTCCCATTGATGGTCCCTCTTCAACCTTAGGTATGACAACTGACACATTAAGCACGTCAGCAATTATCTTACGCCACAGAGGACTCCTGGCTCCACCGCCACATAATGTTACCTTATCAATATTAATTCCAAGGCTCTTAGCAACCTCAAATGAATCTCTTATCGCAAATGCAACTCCCTCAAGGACTGCCTGTGTCATGTCAGCTCTCGATGTATCCATCGTCATTCCTGTAAATGTTGCCCTTGCAAGAGGGTTATTGTGTGGGGAACGCTCTCCGCTAAGATATGGAAGATAATACACATGATTACGTCCAAGTTTATCATCTGTTATATCCTTTTGTTCCTCGGCGTACTTCTTTGTATCAAGTATATCGTCCATCCACCATTTGTTGCACGATGCCGCGCTAAGCATACATCCCATCAGATGATATGTACCATCCGCATGGTCGAATGAGTGAAGTGCATTGTTCTTATCCACACCGAATTCTTTGCTTGATATGAATATTGTTCCACTTGTTCCGAGTGATATATTACATTTTCCATCACCGACTGTTCCAGTTCCAACCGCAGCGGCGGCATTATCTCCCGCACCTGCTGCAACCTTTACTGTAAGTGGAAGTCTTAATTTAGCTGACATATGTGGTGTTAAAAGTCCAACACAGTCACTGCTTTCATATATCTTTGGAAGCTGTTCCTTCTTGATTCCACATATCTTAATCATCTCATCTGACCATGTTCTGTTCTTAACATCGAACAGAAGCATTCCCGATGCATCTGACACATCTGTACAATGTACGCCTGTCAGCTTGTATGCTATATAATCCTTAGGAAGCATTATCTTTTTAATCTTAGCAAAATTCTCTGGCTCATTCTCCTTTAACCATAACAGCTTAGGTGCCGTGAATCCTGCAAATGCTATGTTAGCTGTATACTCTGTGAGCTTGTCTTTACCAATCACATTGTTAAGATAATCACATTCTTTGATGGTTCTTCCATCATTCCAGAGTATCGCTGGTCTTATGACCTCATCATTCTCATCTAATATGACAAGTCCATGCATCTGTCCACCAAAGCTGATACCTGCTACCTGCTTTGCTTTAAGTGAATAATCATACTCTTCACATCCACATGCACTGTCATCATCTGCATCAACAAGTTCCCTTACGCCGTCAATAACTGCTTCAAGCCAGTCCTCCGGGTTCTGCTCGCTCCAGCCCGGCTTAGGAAAGCTGATTGGATATTCCTTAGATACAGAATTCGCAACCCTGCCATGTTCATCCATAAGCAGCATTTTTACCGCAGATGTTCCAAGATCAATACCTATATAATACATGCATCCTCCAATCTAAGAATGTTATGAAAATGGATTCTCATTCTTATAAAGTACTCCTGCTGGATGGTTATATCCAACTTCCTCTACTCCAAGATACTTAAATACTTCAAATAACTGCTTGCCAAAATGTCCAAATGCCACTGCACCATGATGAGGGAAATTATTCTCAATAAGGTAATGTCTGTAGAAACGTCCCATCTGAGGTATTGCAAATATTCCGATTGCACCAAATGAACGTGTTGCAACTGGAAGAACCTCACCCTGTGCTATGTATGCTGTAAGCTTGGCATCTGCTGTGCTCTGAAGTCTGAAAAATGTTATATTGCCAGGAACGATATCACCCTCAAGAGTTCCATTAGTAACTTCCTCAGGAAGAGAACGTGCCATAATCATCTGATTTCTCATCTCGCAGAACGAAAGCTTCTTAGATGATGTATTACCACAATGGAATCCCATAAATGTATCTGTAAGAGTGTAATTAAATTTGCCCTTGATATCCTCATTATAGATATCAGATGGGACTGTATTATTGATATCAAGAAGTGTAACGATATCATCACTTACAACTGTTCCTATAAATTCACTCAACGCTCCATATATATCAACCTCACATGATACAGGAATTCCCATAGATGTAAGTCTCGAATTGACATAACATGGAACGAATCCAAACTGTGTCTGGAATGCTGGCCAGCATTTACCTGCTATCGCTACATATTTTCTTGAACCCTTATGTGCCTCTACCCAGTCAAGAAGTGTAAGCTCATACTGTGCAAGCTTTGCTAATATCTCAGGCTTCTTGTTGCCCTCGCCAAGCTCCTCCTGCATACTCTTGACTGTTTCAGGAATTCTTGGATCGCCATCATGATTGTTGAAGCTCTCGAATAAATCAAGCTCTGAATTCTCCTCAATCTCAACGCCAAGGTCATATAATGGCTTGATAGGTGCATTACATGCTATAAAGTTAGTTGGTCTTGGACCAAAGCTTATAATCTTGAGATTCCTGATTGCATATAAAGCCTTTGCAATAGGAATAAACTCATGAATCATGTCTGCACATTCCTCTGCTGTTCCAACTGGATAGTCAGGTATATATGCCTTAACTCCTCTTAATTTGAGGTTATAGCTTGCATTGAGCATTCCGCAGTAAGCATCTCCTCTTCCGCCTACAAGTCCGCCGTTAGCTGATGTCTCCTCAGCGGCAGCTATGAACATCTTAGGTCCATGGAACTTCTTTGCAAGCATAGTCTCTGCTATCTCTGGTCCGAAATTGCCAAGATATACGCAGAGTGCATTACATCCTGCTTTTCTTAAATCTTCAATTGCCTGCATCATATGAATCTCACTCTCAACTATACAGACTGGGCACTCATAGATTTCTGATGCATCATATTTAGCCGCATAAGCTTTAACTAAATTCTGTCTTCTTGTAACTGAAAGACTCTCTGGGAAACAATCACGGCTCACTGCTACGATTCCTACTTTGATACTTGGTGTATTAATCATCCTGATTTCATTCCTTTCTGCGCCTGGCGCATTAAAATATTGTATTTTAAACTGTTATGTTTGTTCCTTTTAATCCCTCAAATGCACCATCTATATGTGCATCCTTATGTGCTATAAGCCACTTGTTAGCAGCTGCCAGAAGCCTGTCCTCTCCGCTGTTCTTTCTTGGCATATCCACTTCATAATTAGTACCTTTAGGAAGGACAACAATACATTTAAAGCCTGCTCCATCAACACCACATGGCGCATAATGAAGGGTTGTGGCATATATCTCAACAGCCGTTCCCGCTTTAACAAGAAATGCTTCAATATTAGCTGTGTCATATGTATAGTCATCTTCAATATCCTGCTGTATTCCAAGCAGAAGAATCATATCTGTGCATGCAACATTGACTTCACTGCTTCTATGATATTCTACTGCGTTAAGCTTCTGATTATGACCATTACAGAATCCAACCTGAACCGGATAATCTCCATAGTACTCTTTCTCCATAGTGTAGGCGAAATCTGTACTCTCAAGAGCTTTTTCGGATGGCTCATATATCACGTCTTCTGGAAGCGGAGTGCTCTCCATCGCCTTAATCACATCAT
>URGC01000122.1 GCA_900547255.1 uncultured Eubacterium sp.
TTATACAATGGTATGATACTAAAAACAAGTGTGATGTGGCAAGTTTATTTCTACAATTATGCATGTATTTTTAAATCACTACACTGGTGAAAAAAGGGTATATCCCTAATAGAAGAAGGAGAACAATAATGCAAAGATTAAACAAGAGTATTACTCATGCAGTTGACAGACCTGTTAAGGTTATGCAGTTTGGTGAAGGAAACTTCCTTAGAGCATTCGTAGACTATATTTTTGATGTTACTAATGAGAAGACTGATTTCAATGGTGGAGTTGTAATTGTTAAGCCTATCGAATTTGGTACACTTGAAAGATTCCATGATCAGGAATGCCAGTATACACTTCAGTTAAGAGGTTTCGAGAACGGACAGCCAAAGGAGATTACTCGTCAGATTACATCTGTAGTTGATGCAGTTGCAGCTATCGAAGATTATGATAAGTATATTGAGTACGGTACAAGTGAGACACTTAGATTTATCGTTTCTAATACAACAGAAGCTGGTATTGTATATGATGAGACAGATAATGATCCTAATGCTCGTCCTCCTAAGACATACCCAGGTAAGCTTACACAGCTTCTCTATAAGAGATATCAGAAGTTCAATGGCGCAGCAGATAAGGGACTTATCTTACTTCCATGCGAGCTTATCGCTGATAACGGTATTGAGTTAAAGAAGTGCATCATGCAGTTTATAGACCTCTGGAAGCTTGAAGATGGATTCAAGACATGGGTTAACGAGTGCTGTTCATTCTGTCCAACACTTGTAGACAGAATCGTTCCAGGTTATCCAAGAGATGAGGCCGCTAAGCTTTGCGAAGAGTGGGGCTATGAGGATCAGCTTATCGACAGAGCAGAAGTATTCGGTCTCTGGGTTGTAGAGAGTGATTCTAACCTTCCACTTGAGCAGCTTGAGAAGGAACTTCCATTCAAGGAAGCTGGACTTAATGTAGTATTTACTAAGGATCATCATCCATACAAGGAAAGAAAGGTTAGAATCCTTAATGGTTCTCATACATCATTCGTACTTGCATCATTCCTTGCAGGTAATGACAACGTAGAGAACTCAATGAAGGATCCTACTATCAGACAGTACATGGAAGAGACTTTATATGATGAGGTTATTCCTACACTTTCACTTTCTAAGGAAGACTGCGAAGAATTCGCTAAGGCTGTTATCGACAGATTCCTTAACCCATTCGTAGACCACAGATTATTAAGCATCTCACTTAACTCTGTATCTAAGTGGGAAGCAAGATGTATGCCTTCATTCTTAGGATATGTTGACAAGTTCGGCAAGCTTCCTAAGTACCTTACATTCTCTATTGCAGCTCTTATGTCTTTCTATACATCACAGACAGAAGCAGAGTTCAATGGTGGTATTGTATTAAAGGGTAACAGAAATGGTGAAGAGTACAATATCACAGATGATAAGGCTGTACTTGATTTCTTCAAGGACAATTCAGGTAAGTCACCAGCAGAGTTTACACATGCTTACTTAAGCAATACTAAGTTCTTCGGTGGTAATGACCTTACTAAGGTTGCTGGTCTTGAGGATGCTATCACAGCATACATAACAGATATCAGAACAAGAGGAATGAGAGCTGTTGTTACAGATTTAGTTAACAACAAGTAATTATTGGTCTTATAATTAATTATCACAGATGTATATTGAGCGGATGCTTTAGTTCATCCGCTCTTTTAATGAAAAGGAGGCAGACATGCAGGATTTTATCAAGATTAACAAAGATGATAATGTTGCAGTAGCTTTGAAGCCAATCGCTAAGGGAACAACTCTTAATGTTGCAGGTACAGAAGTTACAACTATTGAGGATATTCCTCAGGGACATAAGTTTGCAATCAAGCCTGTTAAGAAGGGTGATGAGGTTGTAAAGTATGGTTTTAGAATCGGATATGCCCAGGCAGATGTTGAGGTTGGTGGATGGATTCATACACACAACTTAAAGACTGCACTTGGAGAACTTCTTGAATACACATACAATCCAGAAGGACATGAGGATGTTAAGCCAACAGAAGAGGCATATTTTGATGGATATATGAGAGAGAACGGCAAGGTTGGTGTCCGTAATGAAGTATGGATTATTCCAACAGTTGGATGCGTTAACTCAATCGCAAGAGCAATCGAAGCTACAGCAAGAGCTAACAAGCCAGAGGGTGTAGATGAGGTTGTTGCTTTTCCACATCCATATGGATGTTCACAGACAACAGAGGATCAGGAGAATACAAGAACAGTTCTTGCTGACCTTATCAACCATCCTAATGCTGGTGCAGTACTTGTACTCGGACTTGGATGTGAGAACAGCCGTATCGAAGTATTAAAGGATTATATCGGTGAGGTTAATCCTGACAGAGTTAAGTTCCTTCAGGTACAGGATGTTGAGAATGAGCAGGAAGAGGCTGCTAAGCTTATGGAAGAGCTTATGGCTTATGCTGCTACATTTAAGCGTGAGAAGGTTAGTGCAAAGCATCTGATTATTGGTATGAAGTGTGGTGGTTCAGATGGACTTTCAGGAATCACTGCTAATCCTACAGTTGGTCTGTTCTCAGATATGCTTGTATCTAAGGGTGGTACAACAATCCTTACAGAGGTTCCAGAGATGTTCGGTGCTGAGACAATTCTTATGAATCGTTGTGCTAACAAGGAACTCTTTGAGAAGACAGTCCACCTTATCAATGATTTCAAGGAATATTTTATCAAGAATGGTCAGGAAATCTACGAGAATCCTTCACCAGGTAACAAAGATGGTGGAATCACAACACTTGAGGACAAGTCTTTAGGATGTACACAGAAATCTGGTTCATCACTTGTAAAGGGCGTTCTTGCATATGGTGAGCAGGTTAAAGAAAAAGGTCTTAACCTTTTAAGTGCTCCTGGTAATGACTTAGTTGCTTCAACAGCATGTGCTGCTTCGGGTGCACAGATGGTATTATTCACAACAGGACGTGGAACACCATTCGCATCACCAGTTCCAACAGTCAAGATTGCTACTAACTCAAGACTTGCCGGCAACAAGGGCAACTGGATAGATTTCAATGCAGGAAGAATCGTTACAGATGACCTTCCAATGGAAGATGCAGCTAAAGAATTATTCCAGCTTGTATTAGATGTTGCATCTGGTAAGAAAGTTAAGGCTGAGATTGCCGGATTCCATGACCTTGCAATATTTAAGCAGGGTGTAACACTGTAATTAAATAAGTAGATTGAATTATATCAATTTATGTGATAATATGATAATATATAAAAAATATCTTTTTGGAGGTAATTAAACTAATGGATTTAAATTTAAAGCCAGAAGGCACTTATGCATTTGATGCCGTATCATTAGGAGAGGTAATGCTTCGTCTTGATCCAGGTGAAGGTCGTATCCGTACAGCAAGAAACTTCAGAGCATGGGAAGGCGGCGGAGAGTATAACGTTGTTCGTGGTCTTCGTAGATGCTTTGGTCTTAAGACAGCAGTTCTTACAGCATTTGCTGATAACGAAGTTGGTAAGCTTATGGAAGACTTCATCCTTCAGGGCGGTGTTGATACATCTCTCATCAGCTGGAAGAAGACAGATGGTATCGGTCGTATCTGCCGTAATGGTATCAACTTTACAGAGAGAGGATTTGGTATCCGTGGCGCTGTAGGTTGTTCAGATCGTGCTAACACAGCTATTTCACAGGCTAAGCCAGAAGATTTCGATTTCGAATACATCTTCGGTACACTTGGTGTTCGTTGGTTACATACAGGCGGTATCTATGCTGCATTATCAGAGCAGTCATGTGAGACAGTTCTTGCAGCTATCAAGACAGCTAAGAAGTATGGTACAATCGTATCTTACGACCTTAACTACCGTCCATCTATGTGGTCAGCTATCGGTGGCTTAGAGAAGGCTCAGGAAGTTAACAAGGAAATCGCTAAGTATGTTGATGTTATGATCGGTAACGAGGAAGACTTCACAGCTTGCCTTGGTTTCCAGATTGAGGGTAACGATGAGAACCTTAAGACTCTTAACATTGATGGTTACAAGAAGATGATCAACGAAGCTGTTAAGACATATCCTAACTTCAAGGCAGTTGCTACAACTCTTCGTACAGTTAAGACAGCTACAGTTAATGATTGGTCAGCTCTTTGCTGGGCAGGTGGAGAAATCTACAAGGCTAAGCAGTATGACGGACTTGAAATCATGGATAGAGTTGGTGGCGGTGATTCATTCGCTTCAGGTCTTGTATATGGTCTTATGACATTTGAAGATGCTGAGAAGGCTGTTAACTACGGTGCAGCTCACGGTGCATTAGCTATGACAACTCCTGGTGATACAACAATGGCTTCTAAGAAGGAAGTTGAAGCTATCATGGGTGGAGCTGGCGCAAGAGTTCAGAGATAATTATAATACTTTGGACAAGCATTCAGTTTAATATAATCCGGGCTTATCTATATGATAGGTCCGGATTTAAAGTATATCTAGCAAAAGGAGAATAATTATGAACGCAGTTATTGAAGAACTTAGTAAAATAGGTATTGTACCTGTTATAGCACTTGATGATGCAAAGGATGCTGAGCCACTTGCAAAGGCTCTTATAGAAGGTGGACTTCCAGCAGCAGAGGTTACATTCAGAACAGCAGCAGCAGAGGAAGCTATTAAGATTATGTCATCTAAATTCCCTGAATTAGTAGTTGGTGCTGGTACAGTTCTTACACCAGAGCAGGCTGACAGAGCTATGAACGCTGGTGCTAAGTTTATCGTAAGCCCAGGACTTAATCCTAAGGTTGTTAAGCATTGCCTTGATAAGGGATACCCAATTGTTCCTGGTACAAGCAATCCATCAGATGTTGAGGTCGCTATCGAGTTAGGTCTTGATGTTGTTAAATTCTTCCCAGCAGAAGCTGCAGGCGGACTTAACATGATTAAATCTATGGCAGCTCCATATACACAGATGAAGTTCATGCCAACAGGCGGAATCAACGCAACTAACTTAAAGTCTTACCTTGACTTCAACAAGATTGTCTGCTGTGGTGGCTCTTGGATGGTTAAGAAGGATATGGTTGCAGCAGGTGATTTCGAAGGTATCAAGAAGCTTACAAGAGAAGCTGTTGATACAATGCTCGGATTCGAGATGCGTCATGTAGGTGTTAACATGGCTAACGCTGAAGAAGCAGAAGAGCTTGCAGATACATTAGAGAAGATGTTCAGCTTCCCTAAGAAAGTCGGCAACAGCTCAATCTTCTCTGGTACAGGATTTGAGATTATGAAGAAGCAGGGCCGTGGAACACATGGCCATATCGCTATCGCAACTAACTATATTGAGAGAGCTATCTATCACCTTCAGAAGAGAGGCTTTGAATTCGATGAGGATTCAAGAGTTATCAAGGAAGGCAAGCTTAAGGCTATCTACTTCAAGGGCAGCTTTGGTGGATTTGATATGCACTTAGTACAGAAGTAATTCTGCATTGAATTATTAATACATTATATTAAAGATTTTTAAAGGTCTGTATGCTGATACATGGTTTATCTATGTGTGCATGCAGGCCTTGTTTACATTTTATAGCTGTTTTGTAATAAATATCCCCTATATATAGGATTTTAGTATCAAATTAATAATATATATGGAAAAATATTGAAAAATAAATAAAAATACGTTATTATATTCATTAAATATGACGATAAATAGCATAAGGCTTATCAGGGATAAGTCAATCATATAAGAAATTAATAATTAACACTAATATAGATATAATATGTGGGGGTTAAGAGTCATGGAAAAGATTAGAAAAGTATTAAAGACTAGGAATAACTTAAAGTACATAATTGCGGCAGTACTGGTTACGGGACTGGTTGGGATTGTCGGAGTTAATGTATTTGCGGTTGCCTCGCCATTAAAGTTTAAGGATGCAGGCAGTGAGATAACAAGTAAAAAATTGTCAGCTTCAGTAGAATTAAATAATACAACCGTTAAAAGTGATTTATTTACATTTGAATTGACTGAACCTTCTTTAAATAAAGCTGACATTGTCTGGAAACTGACAAATAATTTAGATATAGCTTCATTCAGTAATAAAACTGATACAGTTTATGGAAGTCAGTTAACTGATAATAAAGTTGAACTTAATATTAAATCTGCAGGAGTTGTAATTGTTAATGGTCAGCCTAGGAGATTAAATGCTGATACCCAGAACCTTGAGTCAGATGGAATTGAATCTGCTGATTTAAAGATTATCTCTCCTTTAAATGTTACAGTATCAAAAAGTGCTATTAATAATGGAGCGTCAACTACAATACAGACAAAACCCGAAGGAAGTGTTAATGTAGTTGAAAATCAGATTGACCCTGATAATACAAGTTATTTGAATTTTAAAACAAATGTTGCTTATAGTAACCTTAATGTATTGATTAATAATACACCATATACAATAAGAAAAGCTGCAGCAGTAAGTACTAATGAAATTACTTATGATGAAGCAACAGGAACTGTATCTATTCCGACTGCAATATTAAAAGCTGGTATATCAACAATTTCAATCCAGACAAAAGATATGGCATCTGCTGATTCAGCAGCAGATCAGGCAAGTCTTAAGAGCGATTATAGAGTTAATGTAAAACCAGTCTTCTTAAAAGATAAAATAGTTACATATGGTACAGTTGGCGAAAATGAACCTAATAAATTAATGGAGAATGGTAATGTCTTTTATTACGCGTTTAGTGAAGGAGTAATAAAAAGCGGTAATAAACAAGTAGATCTTTCAACAATATCTAACATTGCATCTAATCCGGCAGATTATAGCGTGACAATAACTGCAGCGACACCTGTTGAAAAT
>URGC01000123.1 GCA_900547255.1 uncultured Eubacterium sp.
GCAAGCAAGCTTGCATCGGCTTTCTGACCTTTTGACCCTGGTATCATATAATATAATAATTGATGAAAAATTGCAGGGGACATGTTATGGCTGATATTAGCAGAGAAGAATGTGTAAGGTATGCAACCAGTGAAGAATATATGGATTTCATATTTAACAATAACACGGCTTATTATGATGTTGAAACTCTGGGCTGTACGCAGATAGTTGATGAAAACTGGTCAGTAGGTTATGGTAATCTTCCAAATGGGCTTACTATGTCTGTGACAGACCTTAACTATCATATAATTCCTAAGTTATATACAACTGTTGATTCATCAAGTTTTGACAGCTCAGGCATAAGCAGTGTGCTTAACCAGCCATTGCTTGATGTCAGGGGAAGGGGAGTTATCATTGGTATTATAGATACTGGCATTGATTATACATATGATATCTTCAAAAATAGTCCTGTTGACAGCCGCATAGGAGCATTGTGGGACCAGACGGCAGAAAAAAATGATGACAGTCAGAATGATGACAGCCAGAAAAATAACAGTCAGAATAATGATATTGATGTGCTTTTTGGGAATGTGTATTACCGGCAGGATATTAACAGGGCACTTGCAGTAATGGAAGAAGGCGGGGATTACAATAGTATAGTGGATTCACATGATGAATCCTCACATGGGACATATGTTGCAGGAGTTGCAGCCGTAGTCGCACCAGAGGCAGAGCTTGCAGTTGTAAAATTAAAACCAGCAAAGCAGTATCTGAGAAAATATTTCTTCATAGCAGATGACCAGCAGGTGTATGAGGAGACTGATTTGATGCTTGGGGTGAGATTCCTGCTTGAATATGCGAGATTGCAGAAGAAACCGATTGTTATACTTATAAGCCTTGCAACTGGAAGCGGACCAAGAACTGGCGCAACACCATTAGCCAATGTGCTCTCGCTTGCAGCGGCGAGAACTAATGTTGCAGTTGTCACCGCAGTTGGCAATGAGGCGGATAACCGGACGCATGTGTCAGCTACAGCGGTGTCGAACAGCAGTCCATATGTATGCGAATTAAATGTCGGGGCAGATGAAGAGGGGGTTGTCATTGAATTGTGGGCTGGCACAATGGATATTCTTTCAGTGGGATTCGTCTCGCCATCTGGTGAGATTGTGGCAAGAATTCCTGCAAAGGAAAATGTGGTTAATACGCATGATTTTATATTTGAAAAGACAAGAATAACTGTTGAATATCAGGTGGTTGAGGAACTGTCAGGATTTGAGCTTGTATTTATAAGAATGATAAGACCAGCAAAGGGTGTGTGGCGGATTAATGTATACAGCCTTACAACAATACTGGGGACATTCAATATGTGGCTTAATATGAAGAAATTAATGGGCTCGGACACATATTTTCTCAATTCAAACCCAGATACGACGCTGCTTGAACCGTCATCTGATGAGAGGGTTATCAGTGTGGGGAGCTATAATCACAGAACAGGAAGTGCAGATATAGATTCCGGGCGCGGTTATAATGCAAAAGGGGCGGTGAAGCCAGACGTAGTTGCGCCAGGTGTGAATGTCATATGGCCGCCATATGATAATAGCATGAATTCTAATTCAGTAAATGTGCATGGTGTCATGAGGGGTATGAGTGGAACGAGTGTTGCGGCGGCGCATGTGGCTGGAATGGCGGCACTCCTGCTTCAGTGGGGTGTGACAGATGGCAATAACCGCCTTATGGGGAATAATCAGATTAAGTCGATTCTTACGAGGGGAGCTGTGCGCAATGTAAATATTGAGCAGGAGGGGGAAGGATATCCAGACCCGGTATCGGGGTATGGGAGGGTGAATATAATGGATTCATTCCTGCAACTACGAATTAATTGATAAGGTGAAGTAATAACTGTGGTCTGGCTGTGCCGGCTTCGCTGTCTGCACCTGTCACCCATATTATATTTAATTTACTGGTCCTTTGTGTCTAGTTGCTCTAAGGTCGGCACGACAGAGCATATTTAATCCGACTGCTAAAAACGCGCTTCGCTTGAACGGTTTAGCAGTCGAATTAGCTTTTGTCGAACACCGACCTAAGACCAACACGACAGTCGTTATGTAAATTAAATATATATGGGTGACAGGTGCAGACAGCGAAGCCGGCGCAGCCAGACCACAATTATACTTAACCACGTATTAATTAGGTTGCGTGGGGGAGAGGGAGTTTGATATAATGGCAGGAGTGATGATAATTAAGATACATGGTTAAACATGGGGAATGAGGAGAAATATGGGGAAATATAAAGCGATATCGTTAGACCTTGATGGAACACTTATGGATAGTAATAAGCAGCTTCCAGATGTGAACAAAGAGGCATTGTGGAAGGCTATAGATAAGGGCGTGGCTGTTATTCTGGCATCAGGAAGACCATTGTTTGGTGTGCTTCCAGTGGCAGCGCAGTTAGAGCTTAAAGAGAGAGGCGGCTATGTTCTTGCATATAATGGAGGCAATATATGGGATTGCAGGAATGAAAAGCTTATTTATTCAAAGACAGTTCCGCAGGAATGTGTGCCAGATATCTGCAAAGCTGCAAGAAAATATGATGTATCACCTCTGACATATTATAAAGATCTTGTAATATCAGAGAGAGCAGAAGATGAGTATGTGTTAAAAGAGGCATTCTGCAATAGTGCGAAGGTTATGCAGGTTGACGATATATCATCATTTGTTGATTATCCTGAGGCGAAGATTCTTCTTGTGGGGCCTCACGAAAAGCTTCTGCCAGCAAAGGCAGAGTTAGAGCGGTTATATCCTGATATTCTTGATTTGTTCTTCTCAGAGGATTATTTCCTTGAGGTTGTGCCTAAGAATGTAGGCAAGGATATATCGCTTAATGAGCTTTTAAGACAGATTGGAATAGAGCAGAGCGAGCTTATAGCTTGTGGTGATGGAATGAATGATATAAGCATGATAAAATATGCCGGACTTGGTGTTGCGATGGAGAATGCATATCCAGCCGTCAAGGAGGCAGCAGATATAGTTGCGCCTAAGAACGATGATGGTGGCGTGGCTTATATCGTTAACAAGTATTTCGAGCTTGCATAGCGGGCAGATTTATATAAATAAAAAATCGGATGTATCCTATCCACTTACCAATTGAGGAAGATAAGATACATCCGATTTTGATTTTAATTATTTAATTTAGTTATTGAACTCAATTATTTAGATAATTTTGTTGTTGATGTTGTTGAGCTGGAATTTTCCTGTTTGCAGCTCTCAACGAATTCATCTACATCAAATATCTCGTCATTCTCGATTTTGTTAACAAGCTTAATGGCTGTGTTGATGTCATCATAGTCAGGTGTAAGACATGAAGCATATGTTCCATAAAGCTCACAGTACATCGAACCAGATGACTTGGCACCTACGGCGTATGCCTGTACATTCCAAGGTGTTGAGTTAGATAACTGTCCTTTGATAAGGTTAGTTATAACTTCCGTTGGCATGTTAGTAAGAACCATGTCGCCAACCGCATCAAGTACAGAAGAGTAGTTGGCAAGGATTGAAGGAGAAGTTGCCTTTTCAATCATACCAGCAATAGCGGCTTCCTGATTACGGCCTCTCTGCATATCGCCATTTGCGAATGCCTTTCTTTCTCGTACAAATGCAAGTGTCTTTTCACCATCACATTCATTAGGTCCAACAACGAAATGATATGTGTTCTCAGATGCTTCCCATCCGTTAGTAAATGCAACAGATGAATTGATTGTTATACCGCCAAGTGCGTTGATAACATTGACACATCCTGTGAAGTTAATCTTATAGTAGTAATTAATATTAATTCCATAAAGGTCTGTCAAGGCTTTCATAGAGTACTCAATACCAGAGTTGCCGGCATGCGTAAGCTTGTCCTTACCAGATATCACAGTTCCGTCATTAAGAAGTCGTGAAATAGTGATTCGGTAATCTCTTGGTGTTGATAAAAGCAGTACCTGTCTTGTCTCAGGGTTGATAACTGCTAAAAGGTTTACATCGCTTCGTCCCTTATCGGCGATGCTTCCGTAACTGTCGCTTCCTGAAATGTATACAACGAAAGGAGCATTTTTGGCTACCACGTTACCCTTGGAAATAGTTACCTGCTTGGTGATTCGCACTGAGTCAATAACCTTGGTCTTTTCGTTAAATTCCTCATAATCCTCGTTCAGGCTGGATTTGATACCAGAACTGACTGCAATAACCTTGATCTCGTTATTATCATACAGCTTGTTAATCAGGTCTTCCCAGTTGTTATATCCCTTAGATGCGAGTGTACATGAGTTGTCTGTCTGAATCTTATCAATAGCTTTCTTAATAAGAGAACCTTCAATGTTATCGTTATAGCCATATGTATAACCGACAGTGTCTTTGATTGATTGCGCCTTATCGTCAGCAAGAACAACAATATCTATAACATCAGAAGTTGTTATTGTGCTGCCATTGATTTTGTTAAATGTTGCATTTACCTTATCACCGGCGAAAAATCCAAATGTCATGATAATGGTAAGGAAAACAGCAAGAAACTTGCCAATTCCATGCGCTTTGTTAAACTGGGCTGTAAAATCATACAACACCAGCAGTCCTAAGATTACGAATAATCCTATCAGATAGTTCAGTGGTAAAATATTAAGCCGGAGCACTTCATATGAAAACAGAAGTGTTGCTATCAATTGTACCAGAACCAGAAATAGTCCGAATAAAGCGACACGCCCACGGTGTCTGTGAATCAACTGCTTTTTGTTAAGTGTCGATTTCTTCTTAAAGGCTAATGAAATATCACGATTAGTCTTGGAAAAAAAGTTAGACATAATATCCTCGTTTCTGCGTAAGCATAAAAATCTCTTCTATTATACTACTTTTTGCCAGAAAGACAAGAAAATAGTATACATGTGTTTCAATTCGAGAAGAGAACTTAATGATGACCTGGTGAAAACTTAATGAATTGATAGTGCTTAATTAATTTAAAAAAATACTAAAAAAAATTCTTGCCAAGATTAATCAATCACTTTATAATATTAGCATATTAAATCGCTAAAGGCGTTAATGGAAAGGATAACTAAAATGGGTTACGTTGATGAAGTCTTAGAGTTAGTTTCAAAGAAGAATGCAGATCAGCCAGAATTTTTACAGGCTGTAAGCGAGGTTTTAGAGTCATTAAGACCAGTTGTAGATGCTAATGAGGAGCTTTACAGAAGCAATGCTATTCTTGAAAGAATTACAGAACCAGACAGAGTTCTTATGTTCCGTGTTCCTTGGGTAGATGATAAGGGTCAGGTTCAGGTAAACAGAGGTTTCCGTGTACAGTTCAATAATGCAATTGGACCATACAAGGGAGGCTTAAGATTACATCCATCTGTAAACCTTGGTATTATTAAGTTCTTAGGTTTTGAGCAGATTTTCAAGAATTCACTTACAAGCTTACCAATCGGTGGTGGTAAGGGTGGTTCTGACTTCGATCCTAAGGGTAAGTCAGACAGAGAGATCATGGCATTCTGCCAGAGCTTCATGACAGAGCTTTGCAAGTATATCGGTGCTGATGTCGATGTTCCAGCCGGTGATATCGGAACAGGCGCAAGAGAAATCGGTTACATGTTCGGTCAGTATAAGAGAATCAGAGGAATGTTCGAAGGCGTTCTTACAGGTAAGGGACTTACATATGGTGGTTCACTTGCTAGAACAGAAGCTACAGGTTACGGACTTCTTTATATCACAGAAGAGTTATTCAAGTGCCATGGCGATTCATTAAATGGTAAGACAGTAGCTGTTTCAGGTGCTGGTAATGTTGCTATCTACGCTATCCAGAAGGCACAGCAGCTTGGTGCTAAGGTTGTTACATGCTCAGATTCAACAGGCTGGATTTATGATCCAGAAGGAATTGATGTAGCACTTCTTCAGGAAGTTAAGGAAGTTAAGAGAGCAAGACTTACAGAGTATGCTGCAGCTAGAAAGTCAGCAGAGTACCATGAGAAGAAGAACGGCGAGCACGGTGTATGGTCAGTTAAGTGTGATATCGCTCTTCCATGCGCTACACAGAACGAGCTTGACATCGAGGATGCTAAGCAGTTAGTAGCTAACGGCGTTAAGGCTGTTTGTGAGGGTGCTAACATGCCTACAACTCTTGATGCAACTAAGTACTTCCAGGATAATGGTGTATGGTTCATCTGTGGTAAGGCTTCTAATGCAGGTGGTGTTGCAACATCAGCTCTTGAGATGAGCCAGAACTCAGAGAGACTTAGCTGGTCATTCGAAGAGGTTGATGCTAAGCTTAAGGATATCATGGTTAACATCTACCACAACATCGATGATGCTGCTAAGAGATACAACATGGAAGGCAACTATGTAGCTGGTGCTAACATAGCTGGTTTCGAGAAGGTTGTTAATGCTATGCTTGCTCAGGGTGTTTGCTAATTAACATTTCGAATTAAATAAACTTATATTGGGTTGCTGCTTTGATATATTGTCATGGCAGCAGCCCTTTTTGTTAATTAGTCAAAAGATGCTGTAATAATAGATAAATCTGTGATAAAATACTATGATACCAGGGTCAAAAGGTCAGAAAGCCGATGCAAGCTTGCTTGCAAGAGGT
>URGC01000124.1 GCA_900547255.1 uncultured Eubacterium sp.
AAAAACCTCTTGCAAGCAAGCTTGCATCGGCTTTCTGACCTTTTGACCCTGGTATGGTATCATATTATAATGTAACACAATTTTGTTGTGGAGAGAAGTGCTAAAATATGTTATACTACTCTCATTAATATCTTGAATTAATAAAATATAAGAGGTGTAGTTACATGTTTTATTTCTTGCTTGAACCAATACTTATGTACAACTGGATACTTATAATAGCGGCTGTTACGCCTGCAATATTCCTTATGGTTAAGGTATACAAGGCTGACAGGATAGAGAAAGAGAGCGGGGCACTGCTTCGCAGTCTTGTTGTGGCTGGAATTATAGCGACTATCATAGCTCTTATAGAGGAGCGTATAGGACAGTTTATTCTTTCGCTGCTTGTGCCTGCTTATTCAGAACTGTACAACATAATTCTGTATTTTGTCATAGTAGCATTTGCAGAAGAGACTTCCAAATATATTATGATGAAGAGAAAAACATGGAATAATTATGAGTTTAACTGCCAGTATGATGGCGTTGTCTATGCAGTTTTCGTGTCGCTTGGATTTGCACTGTGGGAGAATATCAATTACGTTCTTTCGTATGGATTTTCAACAGCGATTGTAAGAGCTGTTACGGCTATACCAGGACATGCATGTTTTGGCGTATTTATGGGAGTATTCTATGGAATTGCCAGGAAATATGATAATTTCGGACATGCATTTCGTTCAAAGATATTCCGTGTGTTTGCAGTTCTGGTTCCTGCACTGCTGCATGGAGCATATGATTATATTGCATCAGCACAGAATATGCAGAACGGATGGTATTTTGTAGGATTTGTTATCGTATTGTTTGCCATATCATTTGCGCTTGTTAACCGAATGTCACACAATGACAGATATATCTAAAAGATTTATTTGAAAATTATTTTGTGAAATATTTTATAGAAGGGAAGGATAGTTCATGGAGACAAGAGAAGAAGCGTTGGAATATGGATTGTCTTTTCCTGATACATATCAGGATGCGCCTTTCCACGACACTAACTGGCAGCTTGTGAGAGTCAAGAAGAGTAAAAAGGTTTTTCTGTGGACTTATGAGCGGGATGGATTTATTAATCTTAATGTCAAGGCTGACCCGGAATGGAGAGATTTCTGGCGAAGTGCATATGAATCGGTTATTCCAGGATGGCACCAGAATAAAGAGAAATGGAACACTATCATATTGGATGGCTCTGTGCCGGACAAGGATATAAGGCGCATGATAGCGGAGAGTTATGATATTATAACTGATAGTCCGACAAAGCGCATATATGAGGCTGTTAAGAAGATTCCGCATGGCAGGGTTGCGACATATGGACAGATTGCGGAGCTTGCAGGAGATAAGAAGATGGCGCGTGCTGTCGGCAATGCGCTTCACAATAATCCTGATCCCGTGAATATTCCATGTTTCAGGGTTGTCAATTCTAAAGGAGAGCTGTCGGGTGCATTTGCATTTGGCGGAGCCACAGAGCAGGCAGACAGGCTGCTGGCAGATGGAATTGAAGTGATTGATGGTAAAGTTAATCTTGAAAAATTCGGAATAGATGTTAAACAATTAAGAGATATAAATAAGGATATATGAATAGAATTATAAGAGCTGGTATTCCACGAGACAGGCTGTATTCAAGGAAAGCCTTATCTGGAATAAGATATATATATAAGCATAACCACGACATTAAGATTGTTAAAGTTAAAATAGAACAGGACAATTATATATTTGAAGCACTTCTTAATAATAAGGTTGATATGGTTATAACAGAGTATGATAAGCTCATAAGCAGTGATGAGCTTATCAAGGACAGAGTTGTTGTAGGACTTGTGCTTCCACAGGGAGATACAAGGGATGTGCTTATCACTCTTAAGAAATCACACAACAGATTTGATTATGCTGTGGTTGAATGTCACAGCGATGAGGCGAAAGCTTATGTTGAACACACCTATGATGGTGTAAGCTGCAAGAATGCGTATGAAAAGGATGCGTTGCAGATAGACAGGATTCTTGCTAAACAGTGTGATGCTGCTGTACTGTCAGCAGACAGGGTGAGAAGTCTTGGGATAGATAAAAACAGACATTTAAGATATACATTTTTTAAAAACAGGTTTGACAGCATTAATACAAAGGCTGTGTGGGTTGCTGTTATAAGAAATGATGACAAAGAATTATCTGATATATTAATGCCGATGTCAGATGTCGATACATTGAAGAGACTGACAAGATAAATTTATGCTTTTTTCATATTTTTTTGTAGAATAATGTGATATTATGATGCAAGGGAAAATTAAAGGTGGTATATATGGAATTTAGAAAGATAGATGATACAAAGTTTCAGTGCCTTCTATATGAGGAGGACCTTGAAGATAATAATATTTCGCTTGATGATTTCTTCAGAAATGATACAGACAAGATACATGGCTTGTTAGATGTTGTTATGGAGGAGGCTGAAAGAGAGATAGGTGTTGCATTCAACGGCGGAGTTATGTCGTTACAGTTAGCACCACAGCCTAACCATTCTCTGTTATTGACAGTATCTTCTGGCAAGGATGATTTCTCAGATATGTTAAAGCAGGCAGGAGAGCGTGCGGCTAAGGCGATTTCTGAGTTTAATAAGAAGGCTCCGGGCGAGTCTAATATAATTAAGCAGACATCAGATGAATCGACAGCTAAACCATTCATACCAGATGAATTAAGAAGCAAGGAAGATGTGCTGTTTAACAGTGATGAGGAGAGCTTTGAGGATTGCCTGATTGCGCATTTTAAGACAATGGATATACTTGAGTCATTCTGTAGACAGTGCAGGAAGACATGGGGTGTCAACAACCGTCTTTATCAGGACACTGTTGATAAGAGCCTGTACCTTATTCTTAAGAGAGGAAGATGTTCGACAACCAAGTTTGACCAGATGTCTAACGATATGGCAGAGTTCGCAGATTTCAGCCTGTTCTCAAAGGAACGTGAATGTTTTATGAGAGAGCATTATAAGCTGCTTATCGAGGAGAATGCTGTCAATACAATCAAGAAATATTGTGAATAGATAGGAATTACAAGATTATGAGATATCCAGAATTTATTAAGGATAATGATACAATAGGCTTCGTGGCACCATCTTTTGGATGTGCCATGGAGCCTTATATTTCTGCATTTAAAAGTGCAGTTGAATATTTTAAGGCGGATGGCAAAAATGTACAATTCGGACCTAATGTATATGAAGGATGCGGTATAGGAATAAGCAATACACCACAGCTCTGCGGCAGGGAGCTTACAGACATGTACTGTGATGATACTAATGACTGCCTGTTATCGTGCGGTGGCGGAGAGCTTATGTGCGAGATACTTCCATACGTTGATTTTGAAAGAATCGGACATGCAAAACCTAAATGGTTTGGCGGATACAGCGATAATACGAATTTTATATTTCTTAATACAACTATTAATGATGTGGCAGGCATATATGGGCCATGTGCCGGCGCATTTGGAATGAGACCATTCCACCAGTGCATTGATGATTATTACAGGCTGCTTACAGGCAGGCTTGACAGCGTTAATGGCGTGCGCTCTATCACATTTAACGGATATAAAGAGTGGGAGAAGGAATCGTTAAAATCTGCGGATAATCCACTTGCAACGATTAATGCGACTGAAAAGTCAGTTATAAGAACGTATATCGGAAGTGACAGGGTAGAGGATACACCTGTAGCATTTAAGGGAAGAATGATTGGCGGATGCATGGATGTGCTTGTTAATCTTACAGGAACAGTTTTTGATAAAGTTGCTGATTTTAATGAGCGTTATAAAGAAGATGGATTTGTATGGTTTTTAGAGAGCTGTGACCTGAATGTATTTGCGATAAGACGTGCTATGTGGCAGATGGATAATGCGGGCTGGTTTAAGAATGTGAAGGGCTTTGTCATCGGAAGACCGCTGTGCATGGGACAGGAGATGATGGGGCTTGACCAGTATGAGGCTGTTCTTGGAATCATCGGCAAATACAATGTTCCGGTTGTTATGGATATTGATATAGGACATATATCTCCAAGCATGCCGGTTGTGTGTGGAAGTATTGGAGAGGTTAAAGCTGGTTTGGGAAGTTATTCTATAACATATCATTTGCAATAATCATGCGGATGTTATACAATGATACAAGCGTGTTTTTTATGAAAGGAAGGTAATGGAAGTATGGGAATGACAATGACACAGAAGATTCTTGCTGCTCATGCAGGATTAGCCGAGGTTAAGGCTGGACAGTTGATAGAGGCAGAGCTTGATCTTGTACTTGGTAATGATATTACATCGCCAGTGGCTATTCATGAGATGGAGAAGATGACAGTTAAGACTGTATTTGACAAGGATAAGATTGCTCTTGTGCCAGATCATTTTGTTCCTAACAAGGATATTAAGTCAGCAGAACACTGCAAATGTGTTCGTGAATTTGCAGCTAAGCATGACATTACTAATTATTTTGAAGTTGGCCAGATGGGTATCGAGCATGCACTTTTACCAGAGCAGGGACTTACTGTTGCTGGTGATGTAATTATAGGTGCTGACTCACATACATGTACATATGGAGCACTCGGTGCATTTTCAACAGGTGTAGGTTCAACAGATATGGCAGCGGGTATGGCAACAGGCAAGGCATGGTTCAAGGTTCCTTCAGCTATTAAGGTTGTTCTTACAGGCAAGCCATCTAAGTGGGTAAGCGGTAAGGATGTCATCTTACATCTTATCGGTATGATTGGTGTAGATGGTGCTTTATACAAGTCATTAGAGTTTACTGGTGATGGTATTGCTAATCTTACTATGGATGACAGATTTTCAATTGCCAACATGGCTATTGAGGCTGGTGCCAAGAATGGTATCTTTCCAGTAGATGATGCTGCAAGAGCATATATGAAGGAACATTCTAAGAGACCATTTGTAGAGTATAGTGCAGATGACGATGCTGAGTATGACCAGACTATTGAGATTGACCTTAGTACATTAAAGTCTACAGTTGCATTTCCACATCTTCCAGAGAATACTCACACAGTCGATGAAATAGATGATATCAAGATTGACCAGGTTGTTATCGGTTCATGTACTAATGGACGAATTGATGATTTAAGATGTGCAGCTAAGATTCTTGAGGGAAAGAAGGTTGCCAGGGGATTAAGAGTTATCATAATTCCAGCTACACAGAAGATTTATCTTCAGGCTATTGAGGAAGGTCTTGTACAGACATTTATCAATGCTGGTGCAGTTGTAAGTACACCAACATGTGGTCCATGTCTTGGTGGTTACATGGGTATTCTTGCAGAGGGCGAGAAATGTGTATCAACAACTAACAGAAACTTCGTAGGCCGTATGGGACATGTTAATTCAGAGATTTATCTTGCCAGTCCTGCTGTTGCAGCAGCAAGTGCGGTTACAGGAAAGATAAGCCAGCCATCAGATATTGGCATGTAATTATATTTTAAGGAAAGGAATATTGATATGAAGGCAGAAGGAAAAGTTTTTAAGTATGGCGATAATGTAGATACTGACGTAATTATTCCAGCAAGATATCTTAATTCATCAGATCCTGCTGAATTAGCAACTCATTGTATGGAAGATATAGATAAAGAGTTCGTTAAGAAGGTTAATAAGGGAGACATCATAGTTGCTAACAAGAATTTTGGATGTGGTTCATCAAGAGAGCATGCACCTATAGCTATCAAGGCAGCAGGCGTGAGCTGTGTTATAGCTGAGACATTTGCAAGAATTTTCTACCGCAATGCTATTAATATAGGTCTTCCAATTATAGAGTGTCCAGAGGCTGCTGTAGCAATCAACGCTGGTGACGATATAACAGTAGATTTTGACAGCGGTATCATCACAGACAACACAACAGGACAGACATTCAAAGGACAGGCATTCCCTGAGTTCATGCAGAAGATTATCAAGGCAGAGGGTCTTGTTAATTACATTAATTCTAAGAACTAAATATAATATTAATGAAAGGGCTGGCACACTGAATTTCAGTGTGCCAGCCCTTTTTGGTGTGCACACAATGGGCATCAAGGAACAGTTCCATTTTTGTTATTATTGATGTTTTAATTCTTCAATTTCTTTCTTTAGTCTCTTGATTTCCTGCCTGGCATCAGCTGCTATTTTATCAGCCCTGGCTTCAGCAAGTTGGGCTTTATTTTCAGCTTTTTTAGCTTTATCTTCAGCAAGTTTAGCATCGGCTTCAGCTTTTTCTGCTCGCTCCATGGCTTCATCTATAAGTAAGTCCATTGAATTCTTGTCAAGTATCCTTAAACTCTCTGAAAACATATTTAAAACCTCCTCTGGCTGGGCAAGATATGAATTCATATCCAATAACTGTTGTGTCACCTTTTATAATGTTCTATAATCCGCATTGCATCAGTATAATAATTTCTTTGATGATTATTTATATGTTCTGTCATTCATTATTGAACATCGATGTTATCTCCTTGATATATTTAGTTAT
>URGC01000125.1 GCA_900547255.1 uncultured Eubacterium sp.
GAGCTATGTGCTCATTTTTATTTTATTGAATTTACACCATTATACAGCCACTATCAGTAATTTTCTTTTTGATGTGGTAAAGGGCAAAAAAATCCAACATTTAAGCAAATCTTGGATTCCTAGTGGGAAAATATGAGATTAGAGCCAAAAAATGGGTTTAGCGAAGTGACCAGGGAATTTTAAATTGTGTCGAAATCATATAGGCAAGCCCCTGGCATAGGCAAGCCCCTGGCATAAGCAAGCCCCTGGCATAAGCAAGCCCCTGGCATAGGCAAGCCCCTGGCATAGGCAAGCCCCTGGCATAAGTGTGTCCTTGCTTGAAATCATTGACACAGGCGCAATTCCTAGGTATAATATAACAGACCGTGCAGCCGGGGTAGTAGCGGCACCTTGTACCTGCAATCCGCTATAGCAGGGGTGATGTTTGGCAGAGGGCAGTAGTTTATGGAGCAGCCCGATATAAGTGGTGTTGACATCTGGGTCTTTCGCAACAGAAATTCATGAACCATGTCAGGTCAGGAATGAAGCAGCATTAAGTGAAACCTTCTGTGTGCCGAAAGGCAGCCTGGATCGAGCTAACTGTATCGGTAACGTCTGTGGAGTACTGTTCGAAGCTGGACGCACGGTTTTTAATTTGTTGTATACTTTTTAGAAGAAGGCAATCAGCTAAATTCAGCCAGATTTAAGAAAGGAAGCTTGTGGTATGTCTTATCAGGCTCTGTATAGAAAGTGGCGTCCAACGACATTTGAGGATGTTAAGGGACAGGATCATATTGTTACAACACTAAAGAATCAGATAAAGCTTGACAGAATAGGACATGCGTATCTTTTCTGTGGAACAAGAGGTACAGGTAAGACAACAATTGCAAAGATATTTGCAAAGGCTGTTAACTGCGAGCATCCCGTTGATGGAAGCCCATGTGGTGAGTGTCCGTCATGCAAGGCTATAGCTGATGGCGTTTCCATGAATGTAGTTGAGATAGATGCGGCATCTAACAATGGTGTCGATAACATAAGACAGATAAGAGAAGAAGTACAGTATAGACCGACAGATGGCAGGAAAAAAGTGTATATCATAGATGAGGTCCACATGCTCTCGATTGGTGCGTTCAATGCACTGTTAAAGACACTTGAGGAACCACCAGAATATGTTATATTCATACTTGCGACAACAGAGGCAAGCAAGATTCCGATAACAATTCTGTCACGCTGCCAGAGATACGATTTTCACCGAATCAGCATAGAAACGATAGCTGCAAGGCTTTCGGAGCTTATGAAGTATGAGAATATCAATGTCGAGGACAGGGCGTTGCGCTATGTTGCCAAGGCAGCAGATGGTTCGATGCGAGATGCATTGAGTCTGATAGACCAGTGTATTGCATTTTATCTTGGACAGGATCTGAAATATGAAAATGTACTGGATGTGCTTGGAGCTGTGGACACAACAGTGTTTGCAGATACGTTAAAATGTATTGTGAATTCAGATGTATCTGGATGTCTGGCAATGGTTGAAGACATAATCATGCAGGGCAGGGATTTAAGCCAGTTTACGGCTGATTTCGTATGGTATTTAAGAAATCTGCTTCTTGCGGCATCAACAGATGATTTGGCACAATTGCAGGATGTAATAGATATATCAGATGATAATCTGGCACAGTTGTCTGAGGATGCCAGGATGGTGGATGTAGATACTCTTATGAGATATATAAGAGTTATGTCCGATTTATCCAATGAATTAAAGACTGCGACACAGAAGCGAATCAAGCTGGAGGTTGCACTTATTAAATTGTGCAGACCGGCTATGGAGCCAGCACAGGATATAGGAGAGTTGTCAGGAAGAGTAGGACAGCTTGAAAGTCAGTTGGAACTGGCTATAAGGGCATTGAAAGAGACAAAAAGTGAGCTTGATAACACTAAAAGCCAGTTGAGTTCCGGAGCATATTCATTTGCCGGACAGGGCGGATATACAGACGAAGATGGAAACTGGCATGATGGTGGTGCTAATGGAGAAGGAAACATGGGAGCAGGCAATGGAGCTTATGGAGCAGGAAATATGCGCTCAGGCAGGAAGCCGGCACCTAAGCGTGTTATAGAGGCACTTCCAGATGACATAAGACAGATTGCGGCGAGCTGGAATAATATAGTTAATTCGATTAATGAGCCGCTTCTTGTAACATTTTTGCAACAAGCGAATGTAACACTTGCAGAGAATAATACAAGCCTTGAGATAATGGTTTCGTCAATGTCTGCATATAATTCATTATCGAGAGAAGAAACGAAGCAGCAGCTTGTCGATATAATAGAAGAAAGAACAGGACTTAAAGTCGATATAATGATAACAAAGCTGTCTGACGGTGAGGATTTCCAGAACCGTTTCACAGATATAAGAGAACTAGTTAATATGGACATCGAAGTAGATGATAAGGAGGAATTTATATAATGGCAAAAAGAGGTGGATTTCCAGGAGGAATGCCTGGCAACATGAATAATCTTATGAAGCAGGCTCAGAGAATGCAGAAGCAGATGGAGACACAGCAGGCAGAGCTTGAATCGAAGGAATTCAGCGCAGCAGCAGGCGGCGGTGTTGTTGAGGTTACAGTTACAGGTAAGAGAGAAGTAAGCAAGGTTAAGATTGCCCCAGAAGCTGTAGATCCAGATGATGTAGAGATGCTTGAGGATCTTATCATGGCTGCAACTAATGAAGCATTAAGAAAGTGCGAGGAGGAGTCAGCAGCACAGATGTCTAAGATAACAGGCGGTCTTTCAGGACTTGGCGGAGGCCTCTTCTAATGGACATATATAGTGGTCACATTAACAGATTAATTGAGCAGTTATCGAGATTACCAGGGGTTGGGGCAAAGAGCGCCCAGCGCCTGGCATTTCACATTATTAACATGCCTGAGCAGGATGTTATGAATCTTACAGAAGCCATAACAGATGCCAAGGCGAATATCAAGTATTGTAAAGAATGTTTTACACTGACAGATGACGAATTATGTCCGATTTGTTCAAATGCAGCGAGAGACCACAAGACGATTATGGTTGTCGAGCATACAAGAGATATGGCGGCGTATGAGAAGACTGGCAAGTATGACGGTGTATATCATGTGCTTCATGGTGCAATCAGCCCTATGCTTGGAATCGGACCGGGTGACTTAAAGATTAAGGAGCTTATCAAACGTCTTGAAGGAGATGTTGATGAGGTAATTATAGCGACTAATTCAAGTCTTGAGGGCGAGACAACAGCGATGTATCTTAGCAGGCTCATAAAGCCAACAGGAATCAAGGTGACAAGAATCGCAAGCGGTGTTCCAGTCGGTGGCGACCTTGAATATATAGATGAAGTCACATTGCTGCGTGCATTAGAGGGCAGGACACAGTTATAAAACATTTCAGCAATCTGACAGGATACAGCCAGTTTTCACATATGTGGTGGACGGAAATATAGCAGTAAATAATCAGGAGGATAGACATGGCAGTAACTATGCATGGAGATATCATATCAGATCATAGAGAGCGAATGCTCAATCTGAAGAAGTATTATCCTTTTTTCAGACTGACAGAGATTAACTTTGCGCAGTTTAAAGATGGTAAATACGAGATTCTCGATATGGGATATATTGTCATGGCTATCCTCCGCTTTTTTATTGAGGAGAATAACTTTAAAGAAAAGGATGTAACATATCCGGAATATCTCGATTTTATCAGAGGTGTATTCACAAGAGATTTCGGGCTTTCATTAAGCGAGGATGAGAGCAAAGAGGTCGGAGATTACATTTTTGATAAGATTAAGAATGACGGAAAGCCATTTGATTTCCAGTATTTTGACCCGATTGATAAGAAGAAACGTGTATCAAGGGTGAGAATGTTGGAAAGCACCGTGCGCAACAGCACAGTGTGGTATTCGATAAGTCCTGATGCGATAGAGTTTTACCTTGATACCAAGGAGATTAAGGACGAGAGCAGAATCAATGTGCAGCAGCTTCTTTTAGAGAAAATGATTCGTGCCAACAACTTTAAGGGCGGAACGGAAGTTGTTGAGAGAATTAACGAGGAAGTTAACAGGCTTCAGCTTAGAAAAAATGAAGTGCTTGCCATAATTGCATCGGATGTCTATGCAGGAATTGAAGCGTATGAAGATTTTGTCGATACTGGAATGAAGTGGTTTGAGGACGAGGAGAAGCTGTTTAAGAAGAACCGTGACCTTATAGCAGCGGCACTTGAAAAGATTGAAGAAAAAGGACATGGTGAGACATATTTTAAGATTGCTGGCGAGATTCATGAGCTGGAAAGCCAGTTAAAGGTTGCCATGAACAGGCATGGTGAGCTTCTGAAAGCGTGCACAGACATGCAGAAACTGACAGACGAGGCGATAATGAAAGCCAAGCTTGGCAAGATAAGAAGCCATGTCGAATTTGCAGGAATGTTAAAGGATATGATTAAGACAGACCATGCGGACATTCTTGCAGTAGTTCTTTCGCCATTGTTCAGACCTAATGTGAATAAGACATTTGATGTGATGAATATTGACAATGCGCTTAACAACAAACCGCCACGTTATCAGGAGGTTGAGAAGGTTGTAAGAGAAGTCCCAGCCGACATTGTGTTTGATGATGAGGTTGAGGAAAAGAGAATAAGAGACAATTACGTATTCATTATGGACAACCTTTACATGGCACTTAAAGAGAGAGACACATTTACACTAAAAGAATTTAACGAAGTGATGAAGAAGCATTATTCCGAGGATATAGTTAAGAATGGTGATTACTATTCGTTCTTTGTTAATCTGTGCCAGAAGAAGCATTACGTTATCGGTGGCGAAAATGTGGGCAATGAGAGCTTTCTTGATGAGTACGTGAGTGAGACGTTTGCTAATGCAGACAGATTAGAGTTTGATATCGAGCAGTCAGATGGAGAAAAGCTGGAGCTGTTCCCAGATTGTGAAGTATTAGATGTCCGATTTGTAAAAAGATAAAGGAGCAGCCGGATGGAGACTAAAAATATAGAAAAGGGAATAGAGATTGTTTCTAAGCTTCTTGCGGGGGAAGAGGTTTCGGAGACAGGCGCAAACATTTCTTATTATCAGGAGTACAATAATAATGCGCAGGTATATGATTTTGTCCATATGGCATTTGGAAAGATGAATATTAATCTGTATGAGTATAACAATGGACTTTATATCAGTGCAGGAGAGAATAACACAGCATTTGGATACAGCAATGAGGAATTAAAGAGGATTCTTGGAATCAGATTGAACCGCGAGCTGTATCTGGTGTATTTTGTCATATATAACATAATAATTGAATTTTATAATGATACCGTGACAACGACATATGTCGAGTGCGTCCAGGTAGAAGATATTATAAGAAATGTTGATAATGCAATTAACGGGATTATCGACAGGAAGAACGGAATTATTCTTGATGAGATAGAGGAGAACAGCTTCAGACAGATAGCTCTTAGCTGGGAGGAACTTCCTGCAACATCAGGTGCAGAGCAGGGTGGAATAAGAGCGGCAAGGAATTCCAAGGTCGGATTCGTCAAGATGGTGTTCAACTTCTGCATAATGCAGGGGCTTCTTATAGAGAATGCCGGAAGATTCTATGCAACAGACAGATTTAAGGCGCTGATTGAGAATTATTTTGACGATTACCACGGAAGATTTGCAGCGATACTTGGTGATATTAAAAATGAGGACAGCAAGGCGGCTGGCAGAGCGGCAGACACAGGAATTGACAATGATATTCAGGGAGATGAGGAGTAGATATGCCACAGATTAACAGAATCAGGGTTAACAATGTAAAATATAACTTTGGCACGCAGTTCTATGATGATTTCATGATGCGTTTCAATTGCAGTAATACTCTCTACGACCTTGCAAATGGTGGTGGTAAGAGTCTTCTTATGCTGCTTCTTATGCAGAACATGATTCCTAACTGTACGCTTGATGACAAGCAGCCTATAGAGAAGCTTTTCCGACAGGGAAGCGGCAACACAGTTATACATTCGCTTATAGAGTGGAAGCTTGACCCATGTTACCAGAAGGATAATTACAAATATATGACAACTGGTTTCTGTGCCAGAAAGGCTAATGCAAAGACAGATGAAGATGATGCCGGGGCAGGAGTTAACGTGGCAGGAGATAGTCTGTCATCATCAGTTGAATATTTTAATTACTGCATTTTCTATAGAGAGTTCGGGGATAACGATATCAAGAATCTTCCGCTAGAGAACAATGGCGAGAGAATTACATACAATGGACTTAAAGCTTACCTGCGTGACCTCGAAAAGAAGGATTTCGGTGTATCAGTCAAGATTTTTGAGGGGAAGGG
>URGC01000126.1 GCA_900547255.1 uncultured Eubacterium sp.
TGGCTTAAATAGCAGTTTTTCTTATATAAAATCCAAAATGCCTGCTTTTACACTTCGTTAAACTAGATGTTTGGCTCAAATCAACATTAATTGCTGATTCAGTCCAAATTTTACCGATTTTCTGGATTTTACACTGCCAAATCCTATGGCTGCACCAAAACATTTATTAATACATGCTATGAATGTCCTTCTGTGGCTTTATTAGTACCCATCATATGTTCCTCCTTATCATAGGTAAAACAAAGTTTTAGAGAAATGTCTAATTGGAGATTGTACCCAGGTATGAGCGTCCATCTGTGGGTATCCACTTTTGAAGAATCCACTTTTTAAAGAAATTTTATGATTTAAAAATATGGGTATCCACTTTTTTACCACTTTTTAATCATAAAATGCATAAAAAAGGATAGACAGTCCATCGACCATCTATCCATAAAAATGCCTATTTCATGTGTTTTCAGCTTATTAAAGCCTGCCATCAATTAGCCAAAATATCTCTTTAAAAGACCTTCAAAGGCTTTACCATGTCTAGCTTCATCTCTAGCCATCTCATGAACTGTATCATGGATTGCATCAAGGTTAGCAGCCTTAGCTCTCTTTGCAAGGTCAACCTTACCTGCTGTTGCGCCGTTCTCAGCTTCAACTCTCATCTCAAGGTTCTTCTTAGTGCTGTCTGTTACAACTTCGCCGAGAAGCTCTGCAAACTTAGCTGCATGCTCTGCCTCTTCATAAGCTGCCTTCTCATAGTACATACCGATTTCTGGGTATCCTTCTCTGTGTGCAACTCTAGCCATTGCAAGATACATACCGACCTCTGAGCACTCACCCTCAAAGTTAGCTCTTAAATCAGTAACGATATCCTCGCTTACGCCCTTAGCTACTCCAACTACATGCTCAGCAGCCCATGTCTTCTCTCCTGACTGTGCTGTAAATTTGCTTGCTGGTGCCTTACAAACTGGACAGACAAAATCTGCTGGAAGAGACTCTCCTTCATAAACATATCCACATACATTACATACATACTTCATAACATTAATCTCCTTTTCTTGTTTAAATATATCTATCTCCTATTAAAATAGGAATGATTACTATTTACATATTTAATATAACATCACATTTATCTTTTGTCAAACACTAATTACTAATTTTATTAAAAATTTTTAGCATCATTTTGGAATATCTACTGTCCGCCTCTCTTACAAGGTCCGCATACGCCATAAAAGAAAGATGTACTTCCCTCGATATTCCCATCAAATACAGAATTCACGCTGTTAAGCAAATCCTGTTCCTTCATCTTAAATTCATCTGCTATCTCTATATCATATATCTTCTTGCAGCATGTGCACTGGAAATGGTAGTGTGGCGAAACCCTGCCATCAAAATGCACAGAACCATCTTCGCATGGTACTTTGATAACATGTCCCATATCAACAAGCAGTGAAAGATTACGATACACCGTTCCAAGACTGATATTCGGATAATCCTTTCTGACACTTGTGTATACAGCCTCTGCCGTAGGATGGTCTGTTCTCAATATAAGATTGTTCATTATAGCATCCCTCTGTTTGCTTCTTTTTATACCTGCCATATTAACTCCTCAACAATCTATAAATAATCATAACAATAATAGTATTTATTACTATGATATACAATAATTTTCTTATTTACAAGTAAAATTTTTAATTTTTCAACCTCCGAAAGTAGAATTGGGGACTTTCCATCTCCCTAAAGCAGAATTTTTGACTTTTCACTTCCCTAATGCTAAAATTTCATCATGTTAGAATTTTGTTTTCCTAAGAAAACAGGGGGAATTTTTCTATGAATATGCTGCAGATAAGTGAAGCTATGAGAAATGGTAAGTCAATACCGGCGAGAGAACAGATGAAGCTTATGATTTCTCTTTCTATTCCAGCCATTCTGGAACAGCTTGTCATGACAATGATGGGATATATAGATACGGCAATGGTAGGCAGCCTTGGATACACGGCAACAGCTTCTATCGGCGTTGTATCTACTACGATATGGCTGATTAATGGAATCGCGAACTCTGCTTCTGTCGGCTTTTCTGTACAGGTTGCACAGTATCTTGGAGCAGGGCGTGAAAAAGACAGCCATGACGTGCTCTGCCAGGCTATCATGTTTAATATAACATTTGGAATAATACTTGCTTTTATAGCTATTATGCTGGGACAGATTTTGCCATCCTTATTAGGCGCAGATGAAGCGATACGCCCTTATGCTAAGGCATATTTTTGTACTGTAGCTGCTTTCCTGCCTTTCAGCATGGCTTCATCCATGTATTCCAGCATTTTCCGATGCAGCGGCAATGTAATTATCCCAAGCATTATGAATGTTGGAATGTGTCTTTTAGACGTTGTATTTAACTTTTTCCTGATATACCCAACCAGACAAATCGGTGGTTTTACAATATGGGGAGCTAACCTTGGTGTAAGAGGTGCTGCGCTTGGAACTGGACTTGCACAGGCATGTGTAGGTTTATTCTTACTTATTCTATTAACAAGACGGAGAGGTCCACTGCGCCTGCAAGGGACAGAACACTGGCGTTTCACCAGAGTCTGTATGCACAATGCATTTGTTCTGGCAACACCTGCTGCCCTTGAGCGTACAACTTTATCTCTCGCGCAGATAGTTATGACTTCTGTTGTCACAAGCATGGGAGCTGTCTCTGTCGCCACTAATTATGTCGCTGTCCAGACAGAAAGCATCTGCTATCTTCCTGCCTACGGTGTGGCTACAGCAGCCACCGCACTTGTCGGACAAAGCATCGGAGCGGGGCGTGCAGATATGGCAAAACGCTTTGCATATGGAACTACAGCACTCGGATTCGGGCTGGTAACGATTACCGGCAGCCTCTTATTCGCAGGTGCGCCTGTTCTTACAAGCCTTTTAACACATGAAGCAGAAGTAATTGCACTCAGCACACGGGCACTCAGAATCGTAGCATTTTCTGAACCGCTGTTTGCTGTCAGTATTGTTGTTATCGGAGCACTCCGTGGTGCCGGTGATGGTAAAGGTCCATTCCTGATTAACTCATTCAGCATGTGGGGAATCCGTGTCATGACGGTTCTTCTGTTCACACGCACTTATGGAGTTATCGGTGTCTGGGCTACCATGTCAGTAGAACTTGCGCTTCGTGGCATATTTTTCCTGATTCGTCTGATAAGAGGCCGCTGGGTTCATATATCAGCATTAGAATAATCCGCATTAAAATAATCAGGATTAGAATAAGAGCTTCTTTTTCCTGCTCTTTAACTTCAACAATTTCAATATTCATATTTATATCCATTCCTTCCGCTTCGCTCAAGCACAAAACGTCATGAAAATGTTTTCCTGAGCCTCTTTTTTCTTTATAATTCTTCTTATAGAGATCTCGGTATACTACAAATCACAGTGAGGCGAGTGGGCTGTCCGGCTTGCCGGATGACCGCATATTTATATGTGTAGTTCGCCTTTTCAAGCACAAATAAGTGTGCCTTTGAGCACGTAATCTTATCTTTGTATAAACAATTGCAAATGTCAATATAAAATTGTAGGTTTGGGGGTGCAGACATAATCTTGGACTTCCACACTCTCTAAAACCTCTTTATTAACCTCTGTAATCATGGTATTCCTGAAGTAATCCCTTTTCTTTTAGGAACTGATAACAGGTAAGTATTTCGTCTTTTAATATATGCCTAACAGAGCAAAGATGATCAATAGAATCTGCTGTGGCATCATACTTTATATCTGTTCTCATTGCTTCTGATATAAATTCATCCATAGTCACTTCGCCATTAGGGCTGTCTATATGTTCTATTTCAAAATAATCTTCGTAATTCATTTCTGCCTCCTACGCAATTAGACCTAAACTCTTTCTATAATGAATTGGACTTAGTCCATTTAGAGATAACTTACGCCTTTTTTCTGCATACCAGTGAATGTATGCATCTAACTTTTCTATAAACTCATCGATTGAAATGTTTTTCCATTCTCTTTCGTAAAACATTTCATTCTTTAGTCGACCAAAAAATCCCTCACACGCTGAGTTATCAGGAGAGCATCCCTTCTTTGACATGGATCTTGTTAACCCAGCTTTGTCCATTCTTTCAATCCATCCTGACCAACGGTAGTGTGCTCCTCTATCTGAATGTACTAAAGGCTTCTCATCGTCTTTCAATGTAGTTATAGCATTATCCAGCATTGTGTTAACAAGCTCTGCATCAGGATGTGTTCCTATTGTCCAGGCAACGGGTAATCCGTCAAAACAGTCTATAATAGGTGATAAATACACCTTACCAGCTGGTATATGAAACTCTGTTATATCTGTAAGCCATTTTTCATTAGGATTATCCGCATGAAAATCTCTATTTACTTTGTTTTCTACAGCAGGGCTAATTTCACCCATGTAGGAATTGTATTTCTTCCTTTTAACGGCTTTAACAACCAGATTCTCCTCTTTCATAATACGTCTAATAACCTTCTCGGATAGTTGCATATCTGCATCTTGTAAATCTAGATAAATCCTTCGATATCCATATGTACCATTTGAAGCAGTAAATGATAAACGTATTAATTCTCTATGCTTTTCATACTTATCAGGTCTATTAATAGCATTAGCCTGATAACAATAACTGCTTTTTGACATGTTAAACACTGACAATAATTCTTTTAAAGAATATTTATTTCTTAGGGTATCAATCACTTTTGTTTTTTCTCTGTTTGTCAGTGTTTTCAGACTGATACCCTGGTCTTTTTTTATTATTTCAGCCGCTTTTTCTAACACATCTTTTTCTAATTGAAGTTGATATACCTGGCGTCTAAGCTCCGCAGCTTGTAAATTCAACTCTTTTATTTCTTCATTTAGTTCACCTTCAGTGAACTTGTCTTTTTTAGGCAATGGCACCACTTCCTTATCTCCAAGTAGTTTATGTTTCCAATTATATAGCGTCATGCGTTCGACACCATATTTTTCAGCAACTATCTGTGCAGTATCTTCTTTAGCACATAATTCTGTTATCGCATTTAATTTAGCGTTATTAGATAAGTTTACCATTGTCTTTCCTGTACGACAAGAGTATGTGAAATCAGGAACTCGTTCAATAAGCCATTGTTTTAAATAATTTCTATTAGGATAACCTATATTTCTTATTGTTTTTGCAATATTTCTTCCATGTTCAAGATAGTAGTCAACTGCATACTGTATCTGTTCTTCTGAATATTTACGCTTTCTTGTATGAACTTTCTTTAGATCACCGTTATTGGAATATTCATTGACCCATTGTCGTAATGCTCCAACAGAAGGATACCCAAGAATCCTTATTGTTACAGTCCAACTTTTACATTTCAAATATAGCTCTACAGCCTTAATTTTATCTTCGTAAGAAAACATAATCCCTCCTGATGCTAATCATATCTGGTCCAAGATTATGTCTGCACCCCATTTTACTACATTCTTATATGATAAACTTGTCATTCGTTATCGGTCGTTATTGGATTATTGGACAAAAAGTACAATGGCATTGGATTTTTGAGCAAAAAATATCCTCCGAAGGATTTTCTCCCCGGATGGAGGATAAACTATTTAATTTATTAAGTTTTTTGCATTTATGTGCCACAATTTTAAAATTTTTCTTGATTTGTGGCTTATGTCATGCTGATTTCTTTTTTCCCTAATAAAAAGTCCACAATATTGACATGCATTATTCCATCTCGGGAATAATCAAATCTATCTAGTGAAAGCACATACTTTGGCGATGCATCACTTATCGGATTAAATGCTCTAAATTCCCCTGCTCCAGACAAGGATACAGTGTGCTACACCTGCAAAGTGCTTCCTCCTGAGCAGAGCTGCCATGCTTTACACCACCACCCGGATTGGTTGCAGAAGCAAAATTAAGCACTGCAACTTTCTTTCCTGCACGGGCATAACTGCTTGCTACCTCTAAGCTACGATTCTTCGAAACTGCAATCTTTGTCTCATCAAACCTCTGCTCGATATTTCCTTGTTTAATTGAGCGTATTACCTTATATGCACTGGCTGTCATTCCGGCCAAATCAGTTATCTTGTATTTTCTATATCTCCTGTGATTTTAATCAAAC
>URGC01000127.1 GCA_900547255.1 uncultured Eubacterium sp.
AACCTCTTGCAAGCAAGCTTGCATCGGCTTTCTGACCTTTTGACCCTGGTATCTTATAATAATTGTATCAAAAGCATACAAAACCGATTTGATTTTATCAAACAGGACAGCAAAATGCAATAATTATATAAATAATGCTTGCAGTTGTTATGATAATGTTGTATATTCAGTTTAAAGTTAAGTCAAAGGGGACGATTTTCTTAGAGAGTAAGGAAGTTGTCTCCTTTTTTTGATATTAATTAATGGGGAAAGAGGAAAAGGACATGGATAAGATTGATAAAATGTTGATAACATTGCTTCAGAAAAATGCGAGAATGCCATTGAAAGCACTTGCTGAAAAAGTGTTTTTGTCATCACCGGCAGTTTCAGCAAGAATAGAAAGACTTGAAAAAGAACAGATAATAGAAGGATATGAGGTTAAGGTCAACCAGTTAAAGCTGGGGTATCATATAACTGCATTTATTAATTTAGAGGTTGCACCAGCACAGAAACCAGAATTCTATCCATTTGTACAGGCCTGTACTAATGTCGTTGAGTGTAACTGCGTAACAGGAACATATTCAATGCTGTTAAAGGTTGTTTTTCCAAGCACAATGGAGTTAGACACTTTCATAGGACAATTGCAGAAGTTCGGAAGAACAAGTACACAGATAGTGTTCTCAACACCTGTTGCACCAAGAGGAATAGATGTAAATGCACAGATACCACCAGAAGAATAGAATTGGTGCAAAGATATAACTATAAGAATGGTATTATAATCTTGATTAAATAATTATAAAAAGGAATGCTGTCATATTGTATGGCGGTGTTCCTTTTGTTATAATCGGAAAAGATAATTAGATATCAGGGGCAAAAGGTCAGAAAGCCGATGCAAGCTTGCTTGCAAGAGGTTTTTTGACCTCTTGACCCAAACATCATTTAATACATTTATACAGATGTTATAATGGGCTGCCACGTTAATGATTTGAATTGTTAAGAATCATTAATGTGGCAGCTTTTTTTGAAAGCTATATTTGCTTGAATTGAATGTTGGATTTGGCTCAAAATTCAAAAGTTCACATAAAAAATCCAAAAAGACTACGGATTAGGCTTGGTTTTAATGCTGATTTTCTTTTTCTTAATTCAATTCTTAGAAAAATCCAAAATGTCATTGAAAGTTGGCTCTCTCAGCATAAAATCTTTATTTTCAGCCAAAAGTGAGGTTTAGCGAAGTGATGCCCGGATGATTGCTGCTTAGCTTAGCGTTAATGTTTGATACAAGTCTCTGCGTCCCTGTAATGCAGTTCAAAATTCACAAAACAATATAAAATATAAACATCTTGGTTAAATCCACAGGCGGGTATATAATTATACCTATATTTTAGTTTCGGAGGGATTGACTATGCAGTATGTTATGGAAAATGAATTTTTAAAGGTTACGATTGATTCGCACGGGGCAGAGCTTGTGTCAGTTGTGGGCGCAGAAAGCGGTAAAGAATATATCTGGCAGGCAGACCCGGGGGTGTGGAAAAGGCATGCACCAGTATTGTTTCCTATTGTCGGCAAATGTGTTAATGGTGAATACACATACAATGGTAAATCATACAAGATTGGACAGCACGGATTTGCGAGAGATATGGAATTTGAGCTTGTGAATAAAGACTCAGACAGCATTGTTATGAAATTAACATCCAATGAAAAGACACATGAGCTTTATCCATTTGATTTTGAGTTGTTTTGCATGTATGAGCTGTATGGCAATACAGTCACAACAGACTGGAGAGTTGTCAATACTGGCAATACAGAGATGTATTTTAGCATAGGCGGACATCCGGCATATATAATGGACGGAAGTCTTGTTGGCAAAAAGCTTATATTTGATGATGCAGGGGATGAATTACAGTATAAGCTCGTAGATGCAGATGGTGTGACTGCGCCAGAACTTCATGAGTTAAAGCTTACAGATAAATCAATAATCATGGATGAAAAGCTTTTTGAAAATGATGCACTTATTATAGAAGATAACCAGAGCCACAGTGTCACATTGGCAGATAATGAAGGAAATCCAGTTGTAAAGGTGGACTTTGATGCACCATTGTTTGGATTATGGTCAGCAAGGACTGATATACCATTTGTGTGTATAGAGCCTTGGTATGGAAGAGCAGATGCCAATGATTCAGATGGGGATTTCACTAAGAAAGACTGGATACAAAAGCTTGATATAGGGGAAGAATTCCAGAGGGGTTTCACAACATATTTCTATAAGTGACATTAATTAGTATTGTTCATATTGCATAAAAATTTCATTTGTTTTATAATGATTTTATGCGGTATTAACTATGGATATAGTTAATGATATGAACAATATTAAGGAGGGGCTACTGATGAAACGTAGTGCAAGACGAATTTTTGCAGCACTGGCTGCAATAATTCTGGTGGCTGGCATGATTCCACTTGATTTTACAGGTGTAGTTGTTGCTAAGGCTGCCACAGAATTGAAGCTTGATGCCAGCACTCTGGCAGAGGGCAGTATTAAAGCCAACAAAGAGGCTAATGGTTTCACAATCACAGCAGGATGTGAGATTGATGCCAACACTAAAACTCTTGATAACGGAATGGAAGTTACTAAGAGAATTAAACTTGGAGGAGCTGGTTCAGCATCTTCTAAGAGCGTAACATTTAAGACAACAGATGCAGCTAAGGTGGTTGCTTATTCACTCAGTTCAGGTGATGATGTCCGTTCACTTGCTCTTTATAAGGATGATGGAACTCTTATATCTGAGCAGCCAGCCAAGGTTGGTGGAAGCATCCTTGAGGAACAGGTGTATGAGATTGAGGAAGCAGGTTCATACTATCTTGCTTCAACTGCCAAGGGTATTAATATCTATTACATATCTGTTACAGAGGGCGGACTTGAGGAAATTGTCAGAAATCCATGGAGTTCAGTTATGACACCTTCACTTACATCAGCAACAGCCGAGAATGGTAAGATTACAGTATCATTCAATATGAAGGTTGGTTCAAGAGTTGCCGATGCATGTGACCAGGTTGAGGTTGTCATGTCAGATGAGAGTGGCAAGGAAGTTGCCAAGGAAACATATGCAAAGAAGGGTGATTCTGGTTCGGTAGAATTTACACCTACAGCATCTGGTACATATAAGTTCACAGCAACAGCATCACGTAAAGATGAGACAGATGTTAAGACATCTAATGAGATATCAGCAGGATTCACACTTCCACTTGCAAAGCCAACAGTACGTGCTTTGACAGAGAATAACGGTGGAACAATGAAAGTTGTATGGTCAGCAGTTCCTGAGGCAACAAGTTATGAACTATATTCTAAGACAGGAAGTGAAGAATATAAGCTTGTAAAAGAGATAGAGAGTAATGCATCGGGTGAGGTGTCTTACAGTGTACCTTCACTCAACAAGGGCTCTAAGTATGATTTCCAAGTTATTGCCAAGAGGGGATCGGATGTATCTGAGGCTGGTGAAGCTAAGGACTGCGTAGTAAGAAATGAAGCAGAGCGTGACTGGATAGCCGCAAGATTCGGTACATCTACAAGTGATGAGGCAAACCGTGTTGAGGGTAACATCTACGATGGATTAAAGCTTTACTCATGTACTTCTAAGGCTAATGGTTCTATTGATAAGAAGGGTGGTAAGCTTAATGCCAGCGACCCATATGATGGTATAACATATTATTATACTAAGGTTGATCCAACTAAGGAAAACTTTGAGATATCAGGAACATTTACAATTGATTATCTTAACCCATCACCAGATGGACAGGAAGGTTTCGCTATTATAGTACGAGACAGTATCGGCGAGAATGGAGTTAATTCAAGTGCGTTCTATACTAACTCAGCTTCATTTATTGCATCTAAGGTACAGTACACTAACGAAGATGGTGCTACTAAGAGTATCAAGGATGGTATCGGTTACAGATTCTACACAGGTGTAACATCTACAACAGATACACCTAAGACAGGTCAGGTTACTGCAACAAGCGGTGCATTTGACACTAAGTTACAGATTGAGCAGGGCGGTTCTTATACATTTACAGTTAAGATGGATAACACAGGTTATCGTGTAATCTATAAGGATGCGGCTGGCAATGAGAATATTCAGACACTGTATGGCAGAAACGAATTATTAAAGATCGATGCGACAAGTGTATATGTTGGTTTCGCAGCAGCCAGAGGATGTAATGTAACAGTTAAGGATATTAAGTTCACAACAAGCAACCCGGCAACAGATGCTCCAGATGAGGGCAAGCCAGTTGAGAAGGTTGCAGCTGATTATAAGATTTCATCTGCTTCTACATCAGGAAGCCAGACATACAACCTTGTATTCTCTGCTAATGCAGATGGTAAGGTGGTTATCAAGAAGGGTGGAAGCACAATAGTCAAGGAGACAGCAGTTAAGGCTGGTGAAGACCTTGTTACAGAGGTTAAGCTTTCTAATGGAGATAACAAGTTTAAGGCAGTATTTACACCAGATGCTGGTTACAAGCCTGGCGATAACAAAGAAATGGAGTCCTACGAGAAGGCTACAATCGAGAAGACTGTTAAATGCAAATCATATGGCAATCCGGGAGAGAAGATTATCGTTTCTCCAGAAGGAACAGCAGATGGCAAGGGTACAGAGTCAAGCCCTCTTGATATCAAGACAGCAGTAGCATATGTACAGCCGGGACAGCAGATTATCTGTAAGGCAGGTAAATACAAGCTCTCAGAGGGTATAAAGATTGAGGAGGGTATCAATGGTACAGCAGACCAGAGAATTTACCTTCTTTCAGACCCAGATGACAAGAAGAATGCGGCAGTATTTGATTTCAATGCAGAAGGCAAGGGATTTGTATTCTGGGGTGATTACTGGTATGTAAAGGGTATCAGTGTTACTAACACAGCAGATGGACAGAAAGGTATCCAGGTTGCTGGTGATAACAATGTATTTGAACTTGTAAAGACATATAAGAATGGTAACACAGGTCTTCAGATAAGCGGTCAGTCAACAGACCCAGCAAGCAAGTGGCCTATGAACAATCTGATTCTTAACTGCTCATCATATGAGAACTGTGATGCAGCTATGGAGGATGCAGATGGATTCGCAGCCAAACTTACAACAGGTGAGGGCAATGTATTCTACGGATGTATGGCATATAACAATGCCGATGATGGATGGGACTGCTTCGCTAAGACAGCAACAGGTCCTATCGGGGCAGTGACAGTAATCAACAGTATTGCATATAAGAATGGTTATCTTGCAGATGGCAAGGAAGCTGGTAATGGTAATGGATTTAAGATGGGTGGTTCTGCACTTTCAGGACACCATGTTGTTAAGAATTCATTTGCTTACAATAATAAGGCAAAGGGTGTTGATTCTAACTCATGCCCAGATATAGAGGTATATGATTGTACATCTTATAACAACAATTCATACAACTATGCACTCTATTCTAACACAGGAATTGAGACAGCATTCAAGGCAGAAGGCAATGTATCATACAAGGATGTCAATGTAGATATTGTTGAGCAGTTCAAGACATCAGCTAACAATACAATTGATACTACTAAGAACTACTTCTGGACAGAAGTTGCAGTAGCTAATGCCAAGGAGAAGAAGGGTACAACACCTAACGCAGACTGGTTCAAGAATGTAAAGACTGGTGTTCTTCCAGGACGTAATGATGATGGTACAATCAAGATGGGAACTCTTCTTAAACTCACAGATGCAGCTCCAGCTAATGCAGGTGCTAACTTTGAGAATACTAAATATGCTATGGACACAGTACTTGCACAGTTCAATGTGACAAGAGACATTCCACAGGCGGGAGAGCTTACAGCAGCCAAGGGTGGCAGCTCATCAGCAGGCATAATCATTGCAATTATTGTTATAATTGTTGTGGCTGGTGG
>URGC01000128.1 GCA_900547255.1 uncultured Eubacterium sp.
AAAAACGCACTTCGTTTGAACGTTTAGCAAGCGGCTTAGCTATTGTCTAACACCGCCCTAAGACTCACACAGGCAGAGGGATTTTACAAATATTTAATTAATCTATTGACTTCTAGGGTTGGTCTGCTATAATCATCTAAAAAATATTAATGCAGAGTAGGATTGTGTGCGTTAAGTGCCAGATGAACAGGGAGTTGTCATTCGGACGAAAAGTATTAGCTTGCGGTACATGATTCGCATCCCGCTGCTACATATCATGGATACAACAACCTCTTATGTAGTATCGAAACTACTGCAAAGGAGGTTAATTTTATGTCTATTTTCAAAGAATCGGCGGCTGAATTCAAAAATCTTAAATCAGTTGTCACTGCTGCGCTTTTAATTGCGCTTCACACAGTATTGGCTGTGTTTGTATCTATCCAGGTCACTGAATCATTAAGAATTTCCATTTCATTTATTGCAAATGTAGTAATTGGTGCATTGTACGGTCCTGTCATGGGATTAGTATGCGGTGCTATTGGTGATGTTGTGCAGTTTATCATCAAACCAACTGGCCCTTATTTTCCAGGATGGACACTCAGTGCGGCACTGGCCTGCCTTATCTATGGCGTATTCTTTTATAAGCATCTGCCAGCGAAGAAAAATGTTAAGGGACTTGCAGACACTGACAATGCAAAATCCAATCCATTTATTAAAATTGCAAGAATACTACTTCCACTCGCAGCCATGAACCTTATGCTCTGGACACCATTTGTTAATGTTACTGGTAAAGGGGATAATCCTGTACAGTTTCAGGGAATCGGACTCAGTTACATTAAGGAAGTAATGACTGGCGGCTTAGTAGGTGGAATTGCCAATATGGAGATTATTGCGGTGCTTTTTATGGTTATGTTCGTGGTTTTGTTCGTGCTTGGCTTCACAAGATACAACATGGTTCCACTTGTCATATCTATATTCATAACATTTGCAGGAATGCTTGCTGTATACACTGACAGAAAGACAACCACGCCTTTATGGGGATTCGTTGCTGTTGCTGTTATTATGGTTGTATACATTATCCTTACAATCGCTGGCATGTACAGAAGCGGCAAAATCGATATAGCATTTCTTATAAGAACAACTCTTGCCATAACAGTTGATATGCTGCTTGTAAACATTCTGCTTGGAACTTACTGGGTTACAGTTATGTACGGAAAGGGCTTTGCGTTCTATTTCACGACAAGATTTGTAAAAAATATTATCCAGCTCCCTGTAAATGTGATATTATCCTATTATGTATTAGCTTTCATACGTGACATACGTGTGAAAATGGGACTATAATTAGTCAAAATAAACTTAATTAAAGAGGAACTGCTATGAAGAAAATAATGATTGCATCAGATATTCACGGTTCTGCTTACTATTGCAGACAGCTTCTTGAGCGTTACGAGGTTGAAAAGCCTGATTTGTTCGTATTTCTTGGAGATATATTATACCATGGTCCAAGAAATGACCTTCCAAAGGAATATGCACCTAAGGAAGTTATCGCTATGTTAAATCCATTAAAGGACAAAATCTTATGTGTCAGGGGCAACTGTGATACAGAGGTTGACCAGATGGTTCTTGATTTCAACGTGCTTGCCGAGACAGCCCATGTATATGTCAACGACAGACACCTTGTTCTTGCACATGGACACAAGCTCGATGAAAAGAACATTCCTGCACTGTGTGATGGTGATTATCTCGTATGTGGACACACTCACATCCCATGTTGTGAGGAGCGTGACGGATACACTTACATTAATCCCGGCTCTGTTTCTATCCCTAAGATGGACAGCGCACACAGCTATATGATTCTTGAGGACCATTTCTACTGGAAAGACCTTGAGGGCAATGTATATAAGACATTAGATTAAAAATTAAAAGCATGATTATGGATTTTTATTATCTAAAATATTATTAAAATCCAAAATCATGCTTTTATTACGCAATCAAATTCCATTTTTTCTATTATTATGAAAAACAGCTTCAAAAGCCCCACTTTTGCTGCATTTTTCGGAGCATTTGGGCATTTTTTAGGATATACAGCCAAACCATTGGTTTAGCGAAGTGTATAATGCACCTATAATGCACACTTATCTTGCCACCCTAGCCACTGGTGGTATCTTATATCTTGATGCATAACTTAAAAACTGCTGCAGTGAATTAGGAACCTTGTACATATCAAGGATTTTTTTCATAAATGCTATGGTACTCTTTTTGTATTTCATGTTATTAATCACATACACAGCCGCTTCATCATTATATCCTTTAGCAAACTGCTTTGCGTATCTGGCAAATTTATTCTTATTAAGCTCCTCAATATTGTCATAATTCTGGAGTATCTCCAATGCCTCTATAATCCTGGTATTGTCGTAACTTAATGGAACCGGTACACGCTTTACATGGATATTGCCGATATTACATGTCTCCTTGGATATAAGCGTTGAATACAGCCATATCTCATCATCTTTAACATTCGTTAAAGCATATTTGGAATAAAGCTGCCCGCCTATATACATTCCGTCCATGTTGTCCTCGCCAAAGAAATGATTAAGCATATCGTCATTTTCTATAGGAGTATTCTTAGAATACATTCCCTTGGCTGCCCTTATAAGTACTCCTTCCTTTGTCAGACGCTCCAATGCTTTAAAAAAAGCTGCCTGTGACATCTTAGAAAATTCCTTTTCATAGAGATCATTAGCAGCTATTACACATCCATCTGGGCAACTGTCAAAATAAGCTATTATCTTATCTTTGTATCTCATATATATTCCAGACTTTCAATTAATTATTTTATCAGCTTTCACCATACCCTTCTGGTATGCTGCTAACATCAAGTAATGCCACCTGGCATCACTTGATGTAAATATATCAGACTATTTCTTAGTTACCTCTTCCACTGTAAGCTCTATAGCCCCATCAATCTTTCTGAGGTCACTCTCATCATCAGAGTCTTCCATATTTTCAAGGTCATCATTCTCAGAAGCCTTGTCCTCTGCTGTATTCTCAGACTTCTCATCAGCTTTTGCAGCCTTTGCTTCATCTGCCTCTTTGTCATCACCAGAAGCTGATTCTGCCTCACTATCAGTGGCATTATCCTCTATATCCTCAAAGTCATCGTCATCATCAACATAGAAATCTACAGGGACTATCTGGATTCTGCTGGCATCTGCTGTACCGATAACGTATACAGTATGTATTCCCTCTTCGTCAGTATTCTCAACAAGATTATTGATAACACTGGCTCTCTTCTCGATATCACATGCGACATTAACTCCCTCCGGAAGCACGATAGTTACAGAACTTGCCTTGCTTGTAAAATCTATATACACGTCCTTCTCAAATACAGCGAGTCCTAAGTCGATAACGGCCTTAGAACCTATCGCCTTAACTTCACAGCCTGTAAATACCTCGTCATCAACCTCAACAACCTTGTTCTGGAATATCGCATTATACTTCTTAACCTCTGTTCCAAGGCTGTCATTCTCTTCTTTTTCAAATTCTGATTTTACATTCTTATATTTGTCATATGCGACTTTAGCTGCAACTCCAAGTGTGCCAAGTGTAACAACTGTCTTAAAAAACTTATTTTTTGCCATAGATACACATCCTCCCATTTTAATATTTACACATTTTGCTATTTACACATTATGCAATGCCAGTCCACATCACAGTGCATTGCAATACTAACTATATTGTACCATATTCACATTACCGATTCTATATTGCATTTTTAGAAAATACACATCCACAGAAATTCTGCCTGTACAGGTTATATTCCCTCGACAACTCTATTGAACGCTTATATCCTTCTTTTTTCTTAAAATCTGATAAAAGATATGGGACACCATACTCATTCTGAAGCTTTAAACCTATCTCATTGAGCTTGACACTGTTTTTTAAAGGGCTGATTGTAAGCGTAGTAGTAAAATAGTCAAATCCACGCTCCTTCGCCAGTTCAGCAGTCTTTCGCAGACGCAGCTCATAACACACGAAGCACCTCTCGCCACCCTCTTTGCATTTTTCAAGACCAGCCACGCTCTTATAATACTTATCTGGCTCGTAGTCTCCTTCAATGAATGAAACAGGATATTTTGCAGGAAATTCACCTATAAATCTTATCTGTTCAGCAACCCTCTTCTGATACTCTGCCTGCTCAGATATATTAGGATTGTAGTAAAACACTGTGACATGGAAAAATTGCGAAAGATACTCTATACAATGACTGCTGCATGGAGCACAGCAGCTATGAAGTAAAAGATTCGGAATCTTTCCCTCCCGCTGCAATCCTTCAACCATTTTGTCGAGCTCTTTCTGAAAATTCCTGTTTTCAAATGGAACACTCATTATCTGTCACCTATTATCTGCTTTAATGCCTCAAACAGTTTATCCATCTGCTCATCTGTTCCTACTGTGATTCTTAAATAATTATCGATTTTTGGCTTATTAAAATATCTTACGTAAATATTTCTTTTCTTAAGCTCTGCAAATATCTCAGATGCAGGAACAGTTCTGTGTGATGCAAATATAAAGTTAGCCTTGGAATCAGGGAATGTAAATCCTAACTTTGCAAGCTCTTCCATGCTTCTTGTTCTTGTTGCAATAATCTTGTCTGTGCACTCCTTGAAATATTCCTCATCATTCATAGAAGCAACACCAAATGCCAGAGACGTGGCATTCATAGTATATGAATTAACTGAGAATTTGACATCATTCATAGCCTTGATAAGCTTGGCATTACCCATTGCAAATCCGATTCTCATGCCCGCCATAGAACGTGACTTGGAATATGTCTGGACAACTAAGAGGTTGTCATACTTTTCAATAAGACCAACTGCTGACTTGCCGCCAAAATCAATATATGCCTCATCGACAATAACAACCGAATCCTGATTAGCCTTTATAATGTCCTCAACCCTGTCGAGTCCCATGTACAGTGCTGTAGGTGCATTAGGATTAGGGAATATTATACCGCCATTCTTTTTCATATAATCCTCTGGCACAATATTGAAATCCTTGTCTACAGGAACCTTTTCATATTTCACATTGTATACATCTGCCCAGACTTCATAGAATGAATATGATATATCTGGGAACAGAACTGGCAGTTCTGAATTAAAAAATGTCATAAAACTCATGGATATAACATCATCAGAGCCAACTCCTACGAATACCTGATCTGATGAAAGTCCATATCTGTGTGCAATCGCATCGACAAGTACAGATGCCTCAGGATCTGGATAAAGACGCAGCTTATCTGTATCAAAATTCTTCACAGCTTCTATAACCTTTGGTGAAGCAGGATATGGATTCTCATTGGTATTAAGTTTGATAACGCCGGCAGTCTTAGGCTGTTCTCCCGGTGTATAAGGTTCTACTCTTCGTATATACTTTTCCCAAGTTTTCATGGCATTATATTCCTTTCTGGCTCAACTTTAATGCATAACTAATACAAGTGATTATACTAGCTTTAAAAAAATATGTCCATATCAAAAGTCAAAGCCGCAGACTAATCATATGCTACCTTTTCCTGAATACTGCTATAATTCCTTCTTTATACGACAGCGTTTCATACCCCTTGGATTCATAGAACTCACTGACATCATAGTCATACTCTGTTCCGCGCAGGTCTAAGGCGAGGTATTCTGTCTCTTTGTCCGTGTAATAATCCTCATATATTATATCTCTCTGCGACAGGTGGCTGCAAAGAAATGTTCCTGCTGTAACCTCTGCATCATCCGGTATATGTGATAATGATTCATTAATCTCTTCATATATCTGTCTGTACGCAGAATTGTTATACATGTTAATATAATCAAATCTGCTTATCATCCCTGATGTAAAAAAC
>URGC01000129.1 GCA_900547255.1 uncultured Eubacterium sp.
ATAATTGAATGAATGCATCGATGCATGGCACCACCATCTGCACCATCTGCATCGCAGAAATCCATACGTCCCGGACGTTCTCTATAACGTGCAACATGCACTGCATGTTCCACCAGCTCATCAATACCTTCATTTTTTGCTGCGGAAATCGGCACAACCGGAATGCCCAATGTGCTTTCCAACAGGTTAATGTCGATAGTTCCTCCATTGTCCCGGACCTCGTCCATCATATTAAGTGCAAGAACCATAGGCACATCCATCTCTAAAAGCTGCATTGTAAGATACATATTTCTCTCAATATTAGTTGCATCAACAATATTAATAATCGCCTTTGGCTTCTCATTAAGCACAAAATTTCTCGAAACAATCTCCTCACTGCTGTATGGAGACATAGAATATATTCCTGGAAGGTCTGTAACAACAGTGTCAGGATAACCCTTAATAGAACCGCTTTTACAATCAACAGTAACACCTGGAAAATTACCAACATGCTGGTTAGAACCTGTAAGCTGGTTAAACAGTGTTGTTTTACCACAATTCTGATTGCCAACAAGGGCAAATGTAAGCTTTGTTCCCTCTGGAAGCTTATCTCCATCTCCTTTTGCATGATACTTACCAGTTTCACCAAGCCCCGGATGGTCAGACTTCTGAATATATTCCGGTCTTTCATGTTTTCTTGTTCTTCGTACAATTGGCTCAATGCCAATCTTAGCGGCATCTGCAACCCTTAACGTCAGTTCATATCCATGAATCTGCATCTCCATTGGATCACCCATAGGTGCCAGCTTAATCATTGTAACCTCTGCGCCCGGTATAACACCCATGTCAAGAAAATGCTGCCTTAATGCACCCTCTCCATTAACTTCTGTTATTTTCGCAGATTTTCCAATTCCCAATTCATTTAATTTCATATGTGTTTTTCCAATCGGTATTTTAAGTATTTTTGATAACTTTTTATCAATAACAATTATATCACAACATATTTCCACAAAAAAGCCTTCCATAACACTTTTGTTACGGAAGGCTGATATTTTTACCATATTTTATCAATATTAATTAATCTACTTCTGTGCATTATGTCTTGCAAAGAAATCCTTTGTCTCTTTTACAACCACACCGCTTAATGCGAACAGCGCAATCATGTTAGGAATTGCCATAAGTCCATTGAATATATCTGCGATTGTCCATACTGCACTTACTGTCATGTATGGTCCGATAAATACTGCAAGTATGTATATCCATCTATATACCTTGACATGCTTCATATTACCACCGCTTAAATACTCAAGACATCTCTCGCTGTAATAATCCCATCCAAGAATTGTTGTAAATGCAAAGAATACAAGACATATCATAAGTACAAATGATGAAACAACTGCTGGGAATGGAAGTCCATTCTGGAATGCATATGTTGTAACAGCTACACCCTCAAGACCTTCAACCTGCCATGCGCCTGTAAGAACAATTGATATACCTGTGAGTGAGCATATAACAATTGTATCTATAAATGTACCTGTCATGCTTACAAGTCCCTGACGTACAGGCTCATTTGTCTGCGCTGCCGCCGCTGCGATTGGCGCACTACCAAGGCCAGCCTCATTAGAGAAAATACCTCTTGCAACACCCTTCTGCATAGCTACAAGCATACTTCCCACAACACCACCTGTAACAGCCTTAGGGTTAAATGCTGCCTTTACAATTGTAACAACTGCTGCTGGAACTTCTGTTATGTTACATATAACAAGAATCAGAACGAATACAATATATATAACTGCCATAAATGGAACGATAACCTGGCTTACGCTTGCTATTCTCTTAACACCGCCAATAAGAACTGCTGCAACGCAGAACGCAAGAATAAGTGATGCTATGACAACTGACCATGAATATTCTCCAAGGAATGGAAGAATCTTAACACAATGTGCATTATCTGGGTCAAAGAATCCATTAACAGCACTTGATATACCATTAACCTGGCTGAATGTACCGATACCGAATAAACCAACGCAAACGCCAAAGAATGCGAATATCTTTGCAAGCCATTTCCAGTTAGCACCCATACCCTGCTCTATATAATAGAAAGGTCCACCAAGGCTATGCTTATCTTTATCTATTACACGATACTTAACTGCAAGAAGACCCTCTGAATACTTAGTTGCCATACCGAAGAATGCTGCTACAACCATCCAGAATAAAGCTCCAGGACCACCGGCACAGACCGCTGTAGCAACACCGACAATGTTACCTGTACCGATTGTCGCACTGAGTGCTGTACAAAGCGCACCAAAGCTTGAGATTTCGCCCTCGCCATCTTCCTCATTCTTAATCATCCATTTGAGTGCCAATGGAAGCTTTCTCATCTGTAATAAGCCAAGACGTACTGTAAGAAGAATACCACCTGCAATGATAAGAACCATCAGTGGAACTCCCCATACAAAATCATCTACGGCTGACAAAAAACCATTAATCGCATTCCACATATCCTTAGTTACCTCGCTTACATTTTTATTGTGATTGTATGCAATTTTCTTAATAATTAACTGGAAATATACCCGAATGGGTTATGATGATATGCAAAGACCAGCCGTAAGTCTGCTCACACCATTGTAAGCTGTCCTGCGGCTCCTGACTTTTGTCCAGGATCTCCAGAGAGTCGATCCATTTACAGTTTCGCCGGCACTGCCAGCACCTGAGAGTTTTACTCCTTCGGCGGACTTAGTCACTTTCCTGCAAACTTCGTATCGAAAATCGCTTTCTAAATACTATATAACCTAATTAATAATTTTTCAATAAATTTTTAGATTATTTTAATAACTTTTCAATTTCATCTTTTTTGAGATTCTCGCCTATAACAATAAGAACATCCTGTCCCATAGCGATATCATCAACTGTTATGCCATTATGGGTTGCGTTAATCTGACACCATCCATCCCCTTCTTTAACGAAACCTTTCACACGGAAAACCTCTCCGTATACGTGGCTTTCAAGGAGTTTCCGAGCTATCCTGATGATTCTTTTTTTATCAATGCCTGTGTTCATAAAATACAGTGATTTGAAGCTTATATTATCATCAATCTGCATTTTGCGGTAATTTTCAAGTTTATATCCGCATGAATATGCCGAATCAAGCTCACTATCCGTAAGCTCCTTCATTGAACAGCTTATCGCATCCCTGCCATATTCAAATTTTCTTTTACAGCCGATGTTTTCAAGTGCCCTGTTAAGATGTCCAACCGTTTTCTCAATCTTCTCCTCTGATGCCATATCAGCATGGCTTAATATGACTATGCCTGAATTGGAAGCTTCTGAAGCGAGAAGGTAATCCGCAGTCTCTGACATATCATCTTCTAAAGCGGCATCCATTATAGTTATGACATTGCCTATCTCGTACCAGTTGTCAAGCGGTTCATCCTTTAATGTATCAAAAAACTCATCCACATCATATATGCCAGATGGCTCCACGATAACCCTGTCGTAGCCGCACATCCCCATCGCTATAAGCTTGGTTCTGAAACGCCTTTTATGTGTGTCTGCATCACATCCGCCTGATATCATCTCAAGCTCACATTTATCGCCCTCAAGCCCACCTAGAAGCATCATATCTACATTAACTGCGCCATAATCATTCTCAAGTATTCCTATGTTAAGCCCCTTATCCATAAGATACTGGGCATATTTTTTTATAAATGTGGTCTTGCCCGAACCTAAAAATCCTGTGATTAAATCTATTTTTACCATAAATATGCCTCCATCCTTTTAGCAAATGAAGTTAGTAGCAACTAATCATCTTAAATAATATACCCAGTCAATTTATTTTTCAACATTTCAAGCCGCTTTATGATATTTTTATGATATTTCTAAAATAATTATAACTTGTTTGTTTTTCTTTGTATTATTTTCAATAATATGGTAAACTAATTATGTATTTTTACGTGTAAATTTTTTATTAGAGGTAATCAATGGCTAATATTTTTTCGCGCACTATAGACAATATGAGTTATATGTTCAAAGGAAAGGCTTCGCTGACGGACAGACAGCGCAAGCAGAAAAGGCGTGGCTGGGCTGCCGCTCTTGGACTTCTGCTTGTTCTTATCGAGGCGGTGCTTACCGGACTGCTTCTATATGAGATATTCAGGCTGAATATTCTTCCTGACGCATATCTTATCGGAATAATAGCTTTCCTTGGAGTGATATTCCTATATAACTTCATATCGCAGTTTACCAGTGCACATATTATTGGTAAGATTTTATCAATTATATTGTCTGGAATTATTTTGTTTGTGTATTTATTTGCAGTTAAGTTCGGCTCAGTGCTTGATAAGGTTTCCGAACCAGAAGTCAATGTCGATATTGTTGATATCTGTGTTCTTGCAAATGACAGGGCAATAACTATAGATGACTGTGCAGGCTACACATTTGGCTATAACAGTGTTTCAAGCGACTCGAATGTAACAGCTTCATTTGAAGATATCAAGAAGGATGTAGGTGCTTCTGTAAGCACTAAGGAATATACATCATGGAGTACTCTTACTGAGGCTCTATATGCAGGAACTGATATCAAGGCTATTGCAATCAATGATTCAATGCTTAATATTATCCTTCAGGAAGACAGCGGTTTCATGGACAAGATACGAATTGTCAAGACCTATAAGTACACTAAACAGGTCGAGGTAATCAAGTCCAATGTCAATGTAAAGAAAGACCCATTCGTCATCTACGTATCTGGTATATCCAGTGCAGATGGCGCGGATTCAGCTCTTGCAAGCTATGCACTTAGTGATGTTAATATCCTTGCGGTTGTTAATCCTGAGACGAGACAGATTATGCTTGTTACTACACCTAGGGATTCTTATATCAAGATTACGAACAACAATGGCTATACAGGATTTGATAAGCTCACACATGCCGGTATATACGGAATTGAACAGTCTATAGATGCATTACAGAACCTATATGGTATCGACATAGATTACTATGTTAAGATTAATTTCACCGGCGCTATGAATGTCGTAGATGCTCTCGGCGGAATAACTATTAATTCAGAGATAGAATTTACTAATGGTGATGAAGCCGCTCCTGTAGCATATCATTTCGTTGTCGGACCTAATGAATGCGATGGTGAGAAGACTATCGCATTTACAAGAGAGCGAATGGCATTTGCCAACGGAGATTTCCAGCGAGGACGTAATCAGGCTGCCGCTATCTCAGCTATCATTGACAAAGCGACATCACCTGCAATACTTACAAAGTATTCTGCTGTATTAGATGCTGTAAGCGATTCATTCCTTACTAACATTCCTAACAGCGCAATCACTGACCTCGTTAAATCACAGCTCAGCGATTCAACACCTTGGAATATCCAGATGTTCAGTATCAGTGGCACAACAGGCACACGTTATCTTCAGGTTACTAACCTCTATAACGCCTCAATCGTCAATCCAAGCTATGATGATGTCAACATCGCTATCAAGCTTATGAGCAGAGTTATGAATGATGAGATATTCGACATGAATGAATATGTTGAAGAATTAAGAGCTGAAAATAATCAGCATTAAATTAATTAAAATACAAATGATGTTGGGGTCATAAGGTATTTTGACCCCTTTGATACCAGATTGCTACGTGCTTTGCACTCTCACAAT
>URGC01000130.1 GCA_900547255.1 uncultured Eubacterium sp.
ATATACGAACCCCTCTTAACGGAATCATCGGACTTCTCCATATCGATGAAACACATCCGGATGACACAGAGCTTATCACAAGCAACCGTAAGAAGATGCTCGTGGCCGCCAATCATCTGCTTTCACTTATCAATGATGTATTACAGATGAGTAAGCTGGAATCAATGGATTTCATCCTGTCCAAAGAGGTTATCAATCTCAATGAATTGGCAAGCGATGTACTCACAATTGTTGAACAGCGTGCATCTGATGCCGGTGTAACACTTGAATATGATGCCGGATCTGACAGGGTACCGTACCCATATGTATATGGAAGTCCTGTCCATTTAAGACAGATTTTCCTTAATATATATGGCAACAGCATCAAGTATAACCATGTTGGCGGCAAGGTAACTTCCAAGGTCTATAACCTCGGAATCACCGATAATATTGCTACTTACAAATGGGTTATATCCGATACAGGTATTGGAATGAGCCAGAAGTTCCTTGAGCATATATTTGAACCATTTGCACAGGAACACACAGATGCACGAAGCATTTATAACGGAACCGGTCTTGGAATGGCGATTGTTAAATCGCTTATAGATAAGATGAACGGAACTATCGAGATAACAAGTGTCGAGGATGAAGGCTCGACATTCACAATAATAATTCCATTTGAGATAGCCGCCAAGCCTGAACCTAAGGCTGATACATCTACAGCCGGAGATAAATCTGATATATCAGGGCTTAACCTGCTTCTTGCAGAAGATAATGACCTTAACGCCGAGATCGCAGAGATGCTTTTAAGCGACCAGGGAGCCAATATCACAATCGTTAAAGACGGCAGACAGGCAATCGATGCATTTATTAATAATCCATCAGGAACATATGATGCGATTCTTATGGATGTCATGATGCCTGTTATAGATGGTATCCATGCCACAAAGTCAATCCGTTCTCTCGACAGACCGGATGCAAAAACTATACCAATCATAGCCATGACAGCCAATGCATTCAATGAAGATGTAGAAAGATGCATTGCCGCTGGCATGAATGCACATATTGCAAAGCCTTTGCAGATGGACAAAGTAATATCCACAATAGCAAAATACTGTTCGCGTCAGCCATAAACCGGCTGATACGAACAGTATTTTTATGTTAATTAATTAAATTCTGCTATTAACGCTCTCCGACAACCTGATACATCTTGTCATCAGATATAATTTGAATTGTATTGATATATCTGTTAAATATCTCCGCCAGCTTCTCAGCTTCCATAAGTCCGTTAGAAACCTTGCTTGCAGCTCCTTTATGGTGGTCATCAATTCTCTCACGGCTCATTCCATGCGCCACTGTTAATCTTCCACCTTTCTTTAACTTGTCTGACAAAATCTCCACAAGCTTCTCCGGCTCTGCAAAATGTGGAAATGCATTGTATATAACAATTGCATCATAATCACCGCCGATATCTGCCACCATTACGTCTCCACACATAATTCTGACATTAGGCTGGTTAAATTTTCCCTGCGCAATCTTTACCATCTCAGGCGATATATCTATCGCTGTAACTGACTCAACACCTCTTGCCAGATAATCCGGTATAAGCACGCCTGTACCGCAAGCCACGTCAAGCACCCTGCTTCCTGCCCTTACACCAGCATTGTCAAGAATTGTCCCTATAATCTTATCATCACGCACCATCTGGGCGTCCCAGTCAGCCGCATACATATCAAAAAACTTTATAACATCATTCTTGTTAATCATATTTATATTCTACCTCTCCTGTTATTTAATTAAAAAATGATACTGTGTCAATCTTCTGGTATCCACCAAAGCTTGCAGGTGCAGAATAGATTTTATCTGCCATCTTCTGACCTAAGAACATCTGTGTAACCTCATCAGTCTTCTCTTTTATATCTACATCACTGAAAAGCTCTGGATATACTGTCTTAGCTATGTACCATGTATTAACAAGTGCTAACTCATAATTAGTGTAATATGCATTGTATGCCATCTGGAGATATACCTCTCCGTTCTGCCATGCCTTGCATGTATCAAACATAGAAGGATTACTCTGGTATAATGGCTTGATGTTCTTAACTGCCGCAGCATCCATAATCATTATATCTATTGAATCACCTAATGAAACAAACTTCTCTTCCTCAATTGCCTGGATACCATTCTTTGCAAGACCGCTCACTGCATTCTTTACATTGGCAATATTGAATGAAATATAATTCTGTGCTGTCATAAGATGGTTAGTTGTTCCCCAGTTTCCAAGGCCACAGATATATACTGATGGCTTGTCTGCATCTTTAACATCAGATGTTCTTGATGATATCTCTTTCTTCTGCTCATCTATGTAAGTTACAAGCTTCTCTGCCTTTGACTCACTTCCGAATATCTTTCCTAAAAGCTCCATGCTTCCCTTGAATGAATCATCAAATACACCATTAACACCTGATTTTAATGTTATAACAGGCACGCCGAGCTGCTCCTGAAGTGCATCTTCTTTTTCAACATCCTCATACTCTGATATAACAATATCCGGGTTACATGAAAGAATCTTCTCTGCCTCAGCAGTCTGTGCATTAGGGCCGCCCACACCACATGAAGGAAGCTTGCTGAATGTATCGCCATAGGCTGTAACATATGGTCTTGATACTGAATCAAACATCTTAGGTCTGTCCTGTAAAGATGTGTTATCTATATCCTCAACACCGCTAAGAAGTGCAACATCACCTACATAAGTATACATTCTCAATGCTCCTGCTCCGATACAGACAACGCGGCTGTAGCTCTCAGGTGTAACCTTTACCTCTCGTCCAATCATATCTGTCACAGTAATCTCCTGTTTCACATTAGAAGCTGCTGCATTACCCGGTGTATCTGTATTAACCGTTCCACATGCAGCCAGTGACATAACTGATACTGCCACCATTAAGCTGGCTATTAATTTCTTTAATCTCATTTTTCTTTAATCTCCTTGTATAATTATTTTTTTGTTGTCTAATGTGACAATTTTCATATTAACATCAAATACGTCATTGATAACGTCTGATGTAATTATCTCTTCTCCGCCGGCATATTTGATTTTTCCATCTTTCAAGAAGAAAAATCTGTCTCCAAAATATAATGCCTGATTCAAATCATGAAGTGATGAAAGAATTGCTATATTCTTTTCTCTTGCAAGTTTTTTCGCTTCCTGTATAATAAGCTCCTCATTGGCAAGGTCGAGATTGCCTGTCGGTTCATCAAATACAATCATGCCCGGCTCCTGCGCCATTGCCCTTGCTATCGCAATCTTTTGTCTCTCACCGCCAGAAAGCTCAGATACATTGCGTGCGGCAAGATTTTCAAGCTTCATCTCTTTTATTATGCCTTCAACAACCTTTCTGTCGCTGTCTCCTGCCCTCACACCAAAATATGACAGACGTCCAAGCATTATGGAATCATACACCGACAACATTCCAAACTGGATATTCTGGGGAACGTATGCAATCCTTCTTGCCCGCTCTGTCCTTGACATTTTAAGCATATCCTCGCCCTCATACACTATCGTGCCGCCTGACGGCTTGTTAATTCCCAATATGCTGTTAAACAGTGTCGTCTTGCCTGAACCATTCTTTCCAAGAAGTATTCCAATCTCACCGCTTTTAAGCTCCATTGATACTCCATCAAGAACATATGGCGATGATTTTCTGTATCTGTAACTAAGATTTTCTATCTTAAACATCACTGCCCCTCCTTGAGAATATTATCGCTACAAAGAAAGGTGCACCAAGAAGTGACGTTATGGCTCCAACTGGAAGTGCCGAGCCATTGCCTATGCTTCTTGACAATGTATCTGCAAATAACAAAAGAAAGCTTCCCATAAGTGCTGATACTGGAATTGAATAGTGGTGGTCATGCCCGAATATTTTCTTCGTTATATGAGGACATATAATTCCCACAAAGCCTATTATTCCAAGAAATGATACGCACACGGCGACTATCACAGAGCCAAGAAGAAGTGATATGAATCTTAACATTTCCACATTGACTCCGACACTCTTGGCAGTCACATCACCGCTTAACAGTGCATTGTACTGCCATGAAAGCACCATGAATACAATCATTCCTACAGCAACAACCACGAACATAATTAAATCTGTCTTATATGTTGCACGCCCCAGATCTCCGAAATTCCATATGACAGCCGCTGACAATCCAACATCTGTCGCATAGAACTGAAGCACTGTCGTTGCAGCAGTCCACACTGAACCTATCGCTATTCCTGCAAGCACTACAACTCCCGGGTCAAATGCACGTATTCTGCACAGTCCAAGTATCACGAGCACTGATATAACCGAGAATATAAATGCCATAAGCGATGCTGCATAGGGATTGATTCCTGACGTATAGTTTTTGAGGTTATTGCCTGTTGTTAAAAATCCACCTGCAAATGCTATAATCGACAGATTTGCACCAAATACTGCCGCGTTAGACACACCTAACGTAGATGGAGATGCCATAGGATTATTAAGGCTTGTCTGCATGATAAGTCCTGACACAGATAATCCCGCTCCTGCAATAAGTGCCGCAAGCACGCGTGGAATTCTTATATTCCATATTATTCTTATATAAGCTGGTGAACTTTTTCTAAAAAGGGCTGATATACAGTCTGAAATTGACATATTGGAAGAGCCAACAAACAGACACTCTAACGCCATAGCAAGCACTGCTGCGGCGAGTAAGATAACTGTCATATTCCTGACAGATTTTTTTCGATTAATGTACTCTATCATATCAATATATATATATCCTTTGATAATTCATAGAGTACATTATAATAGAAATTTATTATTACACAAGCTGGGTGGGGGGATATTTTTATAAGAACTTTTTGACTGACTTCTGGAATTCTTCTACAGCCTTCATATCTCCATTCTCTATCGCATGGACAATACAATGTGTCATGTGCTCATTGATAATCTCTTTACCGAGATTATGAAGTGCTGAATTGACTGCTGACAACTGGATAAGCACGTCTGCACAGTCCTCATCATTCTCCATCATAGTCTTGACATGCTGTAAATGTCCAATCGCTTTTGATATTCTATTAAGCTGTTTTTTCTTTTCTTCAGGTGAATGGTAATGTGCATGTGGATGAATTGTAGTCTCACTCATTGAATTTACCTCACTATCTTCTGTCAGGCTATGTGTATGGTTATGATTAAACTTATATAATTTTGCTTTATCAATGCTGTCTATAAGCTTCTGTTTTTTAATTTTTGACAATTGCTTGATATGCCATTCCCTGCTCATCGCCTCTTCCTTGGTATCAGATATCTCATAATACACAAGTTCTACCGGCGTCCGTGATTTGGTATATTTGGCACCTTTACCGCTATTATGCGCCGCAAGCCTCTTGTGCAGGTCATTCGTCCAGCCTGTATAGAAGCTTCCATCACTGCATTTTAAAATGTATGTGTAATTCATGACAAATCAATCCTCTATCATAAAACTTTCTGAAATATAATTATCAGATGTCCTTGAAATAGCATTATCAAATGACCTTAATCTTTTCCCATCTGTGTCCTACAAATCTTAAAAGGTAACATACA
>URGC01000131.1 GCA_900547255.1 uncultured Eubacterium sp.
TGTATTCTGAACCATCATAATAGCCCTCCATGTCACTTATTAATAGTTATTCTCTATAATCCAAGTCTTACTTTCTCCATGTTATCTGCTGACATATGTATATTAAGAATAGGGGTTACATCCATCCCTGCTTCAAGCCCCAATCTTATCTGTTCCATCTGCTTATGGTCATATGCTGTGTCTGCATATATGCTCACATCAACTCCCGATATAAGTCCTTTAAGTATCTCCTGGCTCTGCAATTCATCGGGCTCTTTGTTGACCCTGCCCTCTCTTATCTGCTCCATCTGGCATGCATCTATGAATGGGTCACCATACTTCTCAACATTCTTGCCTTCCTGTAATCCAAGCCTTACCTGCTCCATCTGTCCAGACGAGAAACCTGTCATCGCATATCCTGACACATCAACTCCGGCTTCTAATCCAAGCCTTATCTGTCTCATCTGCTCACTGTTAAACTCATGTAACAGATACTGTGTAACGTCAACACAATGCTCAAGTCCTATTCTTATCTCCTTTAGCTGATACTCATCATATCCCTCATTAACAAAAAAGCTTAAATCAATGCCATTCTTATCAGCTAATCTCAACTGCTTAAGTACTCCGCCGCTGCATCCCTTATTGACATAATACATAACGTCATATCCATAATGGCTTGCAAGACGAATCTCCCGCATAACTGTATAATCCCTGTCCGAATCAATAATAAATGTAAGATTACTTCCATCAAGCATTGCCTGCTTAATCTCTTCCATCTGTCTGTAATCATACTTAGGGTCAGCATAGAATGATACATCCAGTCCCATCTCAAGGCCAAGTCTGATTGATTTCATCTGTGACGAATCATACTCTGGTGATGCATACACAGAATAATCCACTCCATCCTTATAGCCCTTCATAATCTCCATACTCTGAAAACGATCAAATCCAAGAGATGCCATCTTCTCTTTATAATCGCTGCTTTCTATTATTCCAGCTATCGAATTAATAAGTTCCATAACACCTTATCCTTTCAATAATTCAATAATCGTACATAATATATCTATCAATAATTATACAATATCGGCATATTTATTGCACTATATTTTTCCAGAAATCCGACAAAACTTCACTTATCTTATTCTTATCAGTGACAACAATATCGTCCCATTCTCTCGGAAAAAGGTACTGCTGCTCCCGGTTTAGGAATCTGTCATCAAGCAGTTCTATAACGCCACAGTCACTGCTTGTCCTTATTACTCTTCCTGCCGCCTGAAGGACTTTATTCATTCCCGGATACACATAGGCATACGAAAATCCATCCTTTCCCTGCCCGTCAAAATAGTCACGCAGAATATCCCTGTCCCTGCATATCATGGGAAGTCCTGTGCCTACTATGACTGCTCCTATAAGACTGTCCTGTCTCAGATCAATTCCCTCTGAAAATATTCCGCCTGCCACGCAGAATCCAATAAGCGAGCCGTTACATTCTGAATTGTTAAACATTTCAAGAAACCATTCTTTATCCTGCTCTCTCATGTCCGTTTTTTGCAATAAAATCTTAGTCTCATCTGTATACAGAATCAGTGTATCCTGCGTATCTTCTGTAAGTTCATATGGTGAATACATAGACACATACATGTCATACACCTTCTGCATATATGCGTAGGACGGAAAGAACACCATGTATTTTCCATTCATTGCAGTGATTGTCTCATGTATATAACTGCATATCTTTCCATATTCTGTATCATTTCTTCTTGTGTATCTGCTGCTTACATCACGCCCGATTACAATACGCCGTCTTTCTCTCGGAAATGTTGACTGCGCATATATTGCATAATCCTCCGCATTGCCGGTAAGCATCTCTTTAAAGAAATTGACCGGCAGTAGTGTCGCTGAGAAAAATATCGTGCTTCTTGCACTGTACAGCCTGTCAGCGATATTATTTGACGGGTCAACACAGAACAGGTTAACACAGAAATCGCCTTTAGAATTGTGCTCTGTATATATCACATATTTTTCATCAAGGCAGTCATACATATTAAGAAAATGATTAACCTCGAAGAAAAATTCAAGCAGTTCTTTCCTGTATCGGTAATTATTATGTTTTTCAAGAAAGCTCTGGATTCCAATGGCAAGATATGAAAGATACTCTGGAAGCCTTCCAAGTGAATCACTGCCGCCAAACACCTTGTAAGTATCACATTCCCGCTTCATTGACAGCAGATGCCTGTTAACCCTTTCAAACTGCGCTATAAGCTTTCTGTCTGCGTTTTCTTTATCCTCTGATAACAGCTTTTTAGTCTCTAAGACATGCTCTTTTACAAGCACTGCGCTATACATTTCACGCGCCCTGTCCACAAGATTGTGTGCCTCGTCCACAAGAAATATATAATCCTTCTTGGAGCCCTGTGCAAAATACCGTTTGAGTGCAACATTAGGGTCAAACACATAATTATAATCACAGATAATTCCATCGCACCAGTAAGTTGCATCTAACCCCATCTCAAATGGACATACGTTATGCTTGCCTGCATATTCTGTCACCGTGTCCCTGTCGATTGACAGATTATTCGTTATCATGTCATACACGGCATCATTAACACGGTCGTAATGCCCTTTCGCCCTGTCGCAGTCCTTTGCGCTGCATACACATTCTGTATTCGGGCAGATTTTCTCTTTGGCGGTAAGAATTATGCTTCTGAAATACAAACCATTATCTCTTAAAAGCTTGTAGGTATCATCCGCAACAGTCCTTGTTATCGTCTTGGATGTCAGATAAAATATCTTGTCTGCCATTCCCTGACCCATAGCCATAACCGATGGAAATATTGTAGAAATGGTCTTGCCAACACCGGTTGACGCCTGGATAAACAGGTTATTGCCACGCTCAACAGACCTGTACACGCCTACCACAAGATTTTTCTGTCCTTCTCTGTATTCAAATGGAAACTCTATATTTTCGATAGATTCCTGCCTTTTCTTCCTGCTCTCGAATACAAAATCGCTCCAGCGTTTAAACTGCGCTACAAGTCCGTCAAACCAGCCCACAACATCTTTTACCGGCAGCAGTTCACTGAATTTCTTAATCTCCTCAGTCAGTGGATTGCAATATGTCATCTGCACAGTTATCTCATCAAGATTGTGTCTTACCGCAAATATATACGCATAACACATAGCCTGTGCCTTGTGGACATACACAGCCTCTTTCATCTTAGAAACGTCCTGCCTTGTTGTCTTTATCTCATCAATTATCACATCTGACATAGGAAGCCTGTTGCCCTCATCATCCTCGTCCATATCACATATTATGCCGTCTGCCCTGCCCTCTATGGCAACAACATATGGTTCTCCATCAGAGTCCGACAGCTCTATGTTATATTTCAACAAAACCTCGGCGTGATACCTGCTTCCTGCACTTTTCTGGAGCTTTCTGTGAATCCTTGCGCCCTCCTGCATGACACTGACATCCATAACCGCACCGCTTCCAGAGTCAATATCACCACTGCTGTATATGAATTCAACAAGATTTCTCACTGATATTCTTAATGTATTGCCCTTTACCTCATACATTACAACATCTCCTTCACTATATTTAGATATTATCCTATTTTTGCAATATTTACAATGTCAGATGCTCTTCCGGCTTGACTTTTCAGATGGATAAATGCACAATCTAATTATCAATAATATCAAGGAGCCGATGCATAATGATTAATATTTCTTTATGTATGATTGTAAAAAATGAGTCCGCCATATTAAGGCGTTGTCTTGATTCATATAAATCTGTCGCCGATGAAATCATAATAATAGACACTGGTTCGACAGATAATACCAAAGAAATAGCCAGCGAATACACTGACAAAATATATGATTATGTGTGGGAGGATGATTTTGCCAAAGCACGAAATTTTGCTTTCAGCAAAGCAACATGTGACTATATATTCAGTGCCGATGCGGATGAGATGTTAGATAAAGCTAATCAGTCTGCCCTGCTGCAGCTTAAATCTGTTCTTCTTCCTGAGATTGATATTGTACAGATGAAATATGTCAACTGCGTTGATGGCAATTCTGTGTACAATTCAAGAAAGGAGCTACGCCCTAAATTATTCAAGCGTCTCCGCACATTTGAATGGATTTCTCCAATTCATGAGACAATAAGATTAAATCCTGTCGTGTTTGACAGCGATATAGAGATTCTTCATATTCCACAGCAGTCGCACAGCAAACGTGATTTTGGAACATTTGTGAAAGCACTGGATAAAGGTGTGCGCCTTGAAAATTATGTTGTCACAATGTTCTGTAAGGAATTATGGAGTACTGGTGATGATAAAGATTACCGCGAACTTCTTCCTGTATATGAAAAATACATGACTACATACACTGATGAGTCATGCTTTAAGGAAGTAAGCTGTATTCTTGCGAGAATGTACAGGCTTGCTGGAATGAAAGATGCATTTTTTAAGACAGTTTTAAAGCAGGTCGCCAACAATCCATCTTCTGAGATATGTCTTGAGCTTGGTGACTATTACCTTTCCCTTGAAGACTACGAGGAAGCTGTTCTTTGGTATGTCAATGCTGCATATGAGACACAGCCTGTACTTGATATACATGCCGGCGGTGACACGCCTCTTAACCAGCTTGCCATCTGTTATGACAGGTTATCATGCCTTATGCGTGATGCCGGCGATGACGAAGCTTTAAGAACTTATAATGAGCTTGCCAATAATTACAGACATCAGGCTGATAGCTGGACAATGCCTGAAGAATTATAGATTTGAAGACCTGATTAATATAGATTAATCAGGTCTTCTTGATAAATTCTATTCTGCATTTGGGACACTTAATACTTATCCTGCCCTTGCCCTTAGGAACTCTTATCTTCTGTGAGCAGCTTGGGCACTTAAAAATTCTATGTGTCTTGGAATCCTTGATTCTTAACCTAATCCAGTTAAACCTTCCAACCACCTTATATCTTAACGAAAGATACTTCTGGTTCTCAGCATATCTCCTGGAAATGTTGCGGCTCAACATTCTGAAATATGAATAAAACAGAACAATCACCGCTATATAATAAATAAAATTATTACGACAGAATAATGTGATAACTAAAAGTATAAGCGAAAGATATATAAGGAACCTGGAAAACTGGTCTGCTCCATATCTTCCCTGCATAAACTGCATTACCTTCTGTCTGAACCTACTCATTACAAAACTCATCCTTTCAAATAAAACTTATGTACATACTCTATCATATAGGCGGGTAAATGCAATTAAAAATCTATAAATTAATTATAATATAAGTAAAATCCCCCTGCCTGTGTGTGTGTATGCCAGATTTGCTGGTCCTTTGTGCTTAGTGGCTCTAAGGGCGGCACGACAGAGCTTATAAAAGCCGCTTT
>URGC01000132.1 GCA_900547255.1 uncultured Eubacterium sp.
TGGACTTTAAGGTAACTGGTACAACAGAGGGTATCACAGCTATCCAGATGGATATCAAGATTCACGGTCTTACAAGACCAATCGTTGAAGAGGCAATTGCCAGAACAAGACAGGCAAGACTTTTCATTATGGATACATGTATGAAGAAGGCTATAGACAAGCCTCGTGAAACAGTTGGCGAGTATGCGCCTAAGATTATCCAGACAACAATTGATCCAGCTAAGATTGGTGAGGTTGTTGGCCAGAGAGGTAAGACAATTAACGCTATCATTGATGAGTGCGGCGTTAAGATTGATATAACAGATGATGGATTTGTATCAGTATGCGGCGTTGAGCAGGCTGGCATGGATCAGGCTATGAAGTATATCAAGACTATTGTTGAGGACTTTGAGGAAGGCAAGATTTACGAAGGTAAAGTTGTAAGCATCAAGGAATTCGGAGCATTTATTGAATTTGCACCTGGCAAAGAGGGAATGGTTCACATTTCTAAGGTTGCTAATGAGAGAATTGAGCATGTTGAAGATGTTCTTACTCTTGGCGACAGAGTTAAGTGCAAGTGCATGGGTAAGGACAAGATGGGAAGAATAAGCTTCTCAATCAAGGATGCCCAGTAATTATTAAATATAAGTTGAAGCCTGTTGCTGGCGGAATGGAGGAACACTATGGTAGATAACAATTGTGCATATTGTGTAGAAGGCGATTTAGTTGCCAAGTTTGGTATCAAGATTTGTGAGCTTGAGACATCAAAGGTATATCTTTTCAAGGAGCAGAGCCATCCAGGAAGATGTATCGTTGCCCACAAGAAGCATGTAGGCGATATGAATGAGCTTACAGCAGAAGAGAGAGCTGCATATTTTGAGGATGTTGCTAAGGTTGCAAGAGCAATCATGGCTGCATTCCATCCAGATAAGGTTAACTATGGCGCATATGGTGATACAGGCCATCATCTTCATTTCCATCTTTGCCCTAAGTACAAAGATGAATTTGAGTGGGGTGGAGTGTTCCTTATGAACCCAGACAAGAAGTATCTTTCAGATGATGAATACGCTGATATGATTGCTAAGATTAAGGCTAATCTTTAAGATATTGAATTAGAAGTTTTAAGGAGTGTGTTTTATGTCAGGACATTCAAAATTTGCGAATATCGCACATAAGAAGGCAGCTAATGATGCTGCTAAGGGTAAGATATTTACAAGACTTGGAAAAGAAATTATGGTTGCCGTTAAAGAGGGCGGCCCAGATGTTAATAACAACAGTAAGTTAAGACAGGTTGTTACTAAGTGTAAGGCTGCTAACATGCCTAATGATACTATCGAGAGAGCTATCAAGAAGGCTGCCAGCACAGATATGTCTAACTTTGAGTCAGTTACATATGAAGGCTATGGCCCTAATGGTACAGCTATTATCGTAGAGGCTCTTACAGATAATCGTAACAGAGCTGCTTCCAACATCAGAAATGCTTTCACTAAGGGAAGTGGTAATGTCGGAACACCAGGCTGCGTATCATTCATGTTCGATAATAAGGGACAGATAATCGTTGCCAAGGAAGACTATGATAAAGATGCAGATGAACTCATGATGGTTGCTCTTGATGCTGGAGCTGATGATTTTAATGAAGAGGACGACTGCTATGAGATTACAACAGCACCAGATGATTTCGGTGCAGTTACAGATGCGTTAACTGATGCAGGCATACCACTTGCATCAGCAGAGGTTACAATGATTCCTCAGACATATGTTGAGCTTACAGATGAAGAGGATATCAAGAGAATGAGAAGAATCCTCAGTCTTCTTGATGACGAAGATGATGTACAGAATGTATATCATAACTGGGATGAGCCAGAGGAATAATTTAGTAAGATATTAATAACAAAAGTTCCTTTTATATCTGTGAATCAATTCAAGGTATAAAAGGAGCTTTTTATGTTGTACAGAATAGCTGTATAAAAAATACTTTTCAGTATGTACTAATAGTGATACAATATACTTGTATTTCGTATATAGACTATAATAATAACACAACATAAGCGATTATACAGGTCAGATGTGTTGATTGGAGACTACTATGAAGATATGGGAGATAGAGCCTGAGTCAAACATTATATTAAAGATAACTATTAATGGACAGTATATTGATCTGCCGACAATTGCACACCAGCAGGACAGTGATGGCATTATATGTGATGCCATAAGACTTAATGGTAAGGTTGTATCAATAAGCAGTCCGAATATATCAGTAGAGCTTATGTATATCAGGAAAAATAAGTCACCAGTCGTATGGAAGGGCGTTGCCTGTGATAATATAACACTTGAATCCAAGATATTCTATAAGATAAGGTCGAAGGATGAAGGTGCTGAGAAGAACAGGCGTGAGGCATTCAGATTATTTCTGGGATGTCAGGGCGTTGCCCAGGTTGGTACTAACAAGAAAGCAATTAATGTCACGGTCAAGGATGTAAGTGAGACAGGATTTTCATTCATAACTAATCAGAATATGGAATCGGTTGAAGGTACACCGGTACGTCTTGTATTTTATGATATGGAGAATCAGTTTTCGCTGATGGGACTTGTTGTAAGGAAAGTTTCAATTGATGAAGAAAGCTACATATACGGCTGCAAATTAAGTGTCTATAATTCTAAATTATCACATTATATAGTCGACAGACAGAGGAATGATATATCTAAGAGCAAAGAAGATGCAGGCGGTGTGATAAAAGGAGCTGGTATACTTAAGAGTGCAGCGGAACAGCAACAGCCACAGGAAAAGAAAAAAAGCAGGGATGCTTCGGGCATAGACCCAGAATTATATAATGAATTGAAAAAGCATTATAAGACAAAAGGAAGTAGTACCTCAATTCATGAAAGAGCAATTGATTCTGTAGAGAAAGATGAGAGAAGAGAGGTATTCAAGAAATCTAGCGTTGGAAAGAGGTTTTAATTATGAGAGATGATCAGCTAAATGTTGGATTTGAGCGCATGAAGAAAATTAATGAAAAACGTGAAGAAAGAAACAGAATTACTTATAAAGAGGCAAAGAGATGTCCTTCATGTGGCGCTAATATGAAGTATATATATGGAGAGACATATGAATGCCCTGAATGTGGAAGAAAGGAGCTGTCTGATTTTGGTAAGGTAAAAGAGTTCCTGGATGCCAATGGCCCACAGCCGGCTGCAATAATATCAGATGCCACAGGAGTAAGCCTTTATGTTATAGATACATATCTTAAGCAGGGACGTGTTGAGATTCCAGATGGCTCAGATGTATATATAAGATGCCAGAATTGTGGAACTGAGATAAGATATGGCAGATTCTGTCCTGAATGTATGATGAAGATGACTAATAACCTTAGCAAGGCTATATGGAATCCTGATATGGGAGAGAAGCCTAAGCTTAAAAGAGATGCGTCTGGAAGAATGCATACTCTCGATTCATTGAATCATAAGAATGGCAAGAATAATAAAAGATAGTTTTTATAGATTTTGTTTGATATAATCTGGTGATAATAAAAAAGGTGGTTCAGCATAATACGCTGAACCACCTTTTTGCAGTTCTTCCTTTTGCAGGGAAGAACTGCATTGAATTAATAGGAGTTACAATTAAAGATCAAATCCAAAATAACGAACTGCGTTATTGTATGAAATACCTTCAACAATCTTCTTTAATGCCTTCTCATCTGCTGGATATTCACCGTTCTCAACCCATCCACCGATAAGTTCGCACATGATTCTTCTGAAGTACTCATGTCTTGTGTATGAGAGGAAGCTTCTTGAGTCTGTAAGCATTCCGATGAAGTTACCAAGAAGACTTAAGTTAGCAAGGCTTGTCATCTGGTTAGTCATACCAACCTTATGATCATTGAACCACCAAGCTGAACCCTGCTGAATCTTACCAACAGCCTTAGAATCCTGGAAGCATCCGATAACAGTACCGATAGCAGCATTAACAGATGGGTTAAGTGAGTAGATAATTGTCTTAGGAAGCTCATCTGTTGCGTTAAGTGCGTTAAGGAACTGAGCCATCTCTGCTGAGCAGTCATATGTGTTGATACAGTCATAACCTGTATCTGGTCCTAACTGGTCATAACGGAGTCTGTTGTTATCACGGATTGTACCATAGTGAATCTGCATTACCCAGTTACGCTTGTTGTACTCTTTACCAACGAATACCATGAATGCTGTCTTGAACTTGTTCATCTCTTCTGTAGTAACAGCAGCACCAGAAAGTCTCTTAGCATAGATTGCTTCGATTTCCTCTTCTGTGTATGGCTTGTACATTACATACTCAAGGGCGTGGTCAGATACTGAGCATCCCATAGAAGCGAAGAAATCCATACGGTTTTTTAAAGCTTCCTTTAATGCTGCGAATGAGTTAACTTTGATACCACTTACATTAGATAATGTATCAAGGTAATCAAGGTATTCTGGCTTCTCAAGGTTCATAGGCTTGTCAGGTCTCCAAGCTGGAAGTACCTGTACGTCAAATGTCTTATCTTCCTTAAGAACCTTGTGCCATTCAAGTGAGTCAACAGGATCATCTGTAGTACAGATTAATGTTACGTTAGACTGCTTGATAAGGTTACGAACTGACATAGAATCTTCCTGAAGCTTAGCGTTGCAAAGATTCCAAACTTCCTCTGCTGTATCACCATTAAGGATGCCATTGTATCCGAAGTATCTCTGTAATTCAAGATGACTCCAGTGATAGAGTGGGTTACCTATAGCCATCTCAAGAGTCTCAGCCCATTTCTGGAACTTTTCTCTGTCTGATGCATCACCAGTGATATATTTCTCATCAACGCCGTTAGTTCTCATCTGACGCCACTTATAATGGTCGCCGCCGAGCCATACCTGTGTGATGTTCTCAAACTTTCTATCCTCGGCGATTTCCTTAGGATTGATATGGCAGTGATAGTCAAGAACTGGCATCTTAGCTGCATAATCATGGAATAAATGCTGAGCAGTTGGTGTTGAAAGTAAAAAGTCTTTGTCCATAAATTGTTTCATGGTCTTTCCTCCTAAAATTAAAATTTTGTTGTTTGGCGTTTTATTAAATCAGCAGTGACAGTATTAATATTAGAAACACTGCCTCCACCTAAAACCTCCATTAGAAGGTCAACAGCATTGGAAGATAACTGTTCAACCTTACTGTCAATAGATGATAACTCCGGTTCGGTGCAATTTGCAAGTACCGAATTGTTATATCCGACAATTTCCAGCTCATCAGGTACTTTAATACCATGCTTATATGCAAATTTTACAGCACCGACGGCAAGTGAGTCATCGGATGTGAGTATTGCATCAAATGGTACATTTTTTTCATAAATAAAAGATAAATAAT
>URGC01000133.1 GCA_900547255.1 uncultured Eubacterium sp.
AAATGTCCTTGATTCGTCTGTTAAGTGGCGGTTTGTCACCGCAATTAATCTATCCATATATTCTTTAGGAAAATTATCCGGATGCATAATTGTACCTCGTTCACATATATTATTTGCTGCTAAATCAAATTCAGGCTTACTGTATCATTTTTTATCGAATATATCAAGTTGATATGACTTGTCTGTCATAGTATAATGGCATACAGAAAGGTGTATGTGATGGAGAATGTAAGTGTTAATATAGACGGAAATGATTATGAGATAGAAGTAATCAGGAGCATAAGAAGAACCATAAGCTTAGAGATAACATCTGTTGGCATAAGATTAAGGATTCCACGCAGGCTTTCAGATTTAGAACGTGATATTTTTCTGCAAAAACATGCTGGATGGCTTAAGAAAAAGCTGGCGGCAAGAACTAAGAGACAACAAGGCACAGGTCGTGATGAATCAGTTGGTTATGATGATGTAGAGCCATTCAGTGGCATGGGAGCTGACAGATTCCCGGTATATGCTGAACTGCCGGCTAAAGATAAAGCGGTTATCAAAAAAGCATTTGAAGACAGGGCTTCTTATTATGCAGATATTATGGGAGTATCTTATAACAGGATTACTATAAGAGACCAGAAGACACGCTGGGGGAGCTGCAGCAGCAAAGGCAATCTTAACTTTAACTTTCGTTTGTATTATATGCCACAGCATCTCATGGATTATGTGATTGTGCATGAATTGTCGCACAGGAGGCACATGGATCATTCTAAAGAATTCTGGAATGAAGTCGGCAGATTTTATCCGGAGTACAAAAAATGCGTTGAAGAATTAAGACATGTGGTTATATAGCTTATGAATGCTTTTGCTAATGGTAAGATGAATGATGGCATAGAAGTGATGTTCCATGAAAATGTAGATTTGGAAGCAAGGGATTCACAGACGGATAAAAATATTGGCAAATGATGCAGCCGAAATAAAATCATTGATTGACATTATAGGGCCGGAAAACATAATCTGTCTGGGGCTTGATACATCCGGGGTATTGGGGAACAAGAACAAGAGGGGAAGATAATGTTATTGCAGATTGGATGAGAATTAGAAAATAAGGAGGTGTCACAATGCCATTTAAGATTGTCCGAAATGATATAACAAAGGTAAAAGCAGATGTTTTAGTTAATACCGGCTGGTACAGCTAAATGCAGTATCAGCCGGTTATTTTATTGTCTGGAAACAAGCTCTTTAGTCAGCCGTATCCATTCTTTCAGTTCTTTTCGGTTTTCATCTTCTTTTTTGAAGGCAGCGGAAAATGGTATACGCATGTCTGGGTCGCCAACCTGTAATACAACTGAATCAGGTGAAAGCTTCATTGAAGCCAGATAACTGTTTAGTGTAAATGCAATTCCATAGCCTTGTTCGGCAAGTCGGATTCCTGCATCAATACTGCTTATCTTATAGGTAAGTTCTGGCAGGACATCAGCATAGAAAAGAGCGTCCTCTTCAAGCTGTCTTATACTCTGGTTGCTATGCTGCAGGATGAATCTTTCTTTTCTTACATGCGCAAGATCAAGCCATGGATAGACGCAGGATTCTTTATACTCTGCAAAAGAGACAGCAGGGTGGCTTTTGGGAAGAATGGCGACAAGACAGTCTTCATATATGGTTTCATAGGAAAGTCTGGTGTTGCTTACGCTGTTATATCCAAAGAACATGTCAAGGTCTCCGGCAAGAAGCTGCTCTTCATGGTCTGAGAGATGTCCGTCAACAGCATATACAACTGACTGGGGATACAGCTTGTTAAATGCAGTCATAACAGAAGGGAAGAGAGACTCAACCTGACGGACCATGTAACCGATGCGGAGTTTAACAGCTATATTTTTGCCAATATCAATCATGCGGTCCTCAAGCTCAAAACACTTCATTGTGATATCTCTGGCAGCTTTCACGAATTCCTCACCTGCAAATGTAAGAATCATACGGCGGCCTTTTCTTTCAAAAAGCTGTATGCCAAGTGATGTTTCAAGCTGTTTAAGATGTATGCTCAAAGCCGGCTGCGACAAGAACAGAGCATCGGCGGCCCTGGTAAGATTTCCGTAATTAGCAATTGTAAGAACATATTGCATGTCTTTTTCAGTAATCATATGAATTCCCTTTCTAAAATAGTGCAAAGCACGTAGCAATCTGGTATCAAAGGGGTCAAAATACCTTTTGAGCCCAACATCATAATAATTATACATAATTAAAATGTATCAATCAATCGAAACTATAAAATGAATTTATACTTTCGATAAAAACATACAATTTTATTTTTAGTATGATTTATATTAAAATGTATAAAAATATAAATTTGTTATGGGAGAAAAAGTTCATGGAAACAAAAGCAAAGAAAAAATGGAAAACGCCACATACATTTGTAATACTTGTGGCAATTATTCTTATTGCTGCAGCGGCAACATATATTGTGCCGGCAGGTGAATTTACAAGGTTCAAAGATGCAGCAACAGGCAAGACTTTAGTTGAAGCTGGAAGTTATCACAGAATAGCATCAAGTCCGCTTAATCCGTTAAAGATTCCTTCAGCAATCTATACCGGAATTGTTAAATCAGCGTCAACAATCACATTTATGCTGATAATCGGCGGAGCTTTTCAGGTAATTACATCAACAGGTGCACTTACAGCGTTATGCAAGAAGTTATCTAAGACATTTTCTAAGCACAAATATGTTGTAATTCCAGTGTTTTTAACACTGTTTTCTATATTCGGATTCACAATGGGAATGTCATCAGAGGTTATGATATTTGTTCCTATCGGAATAACACTTGCGTTATTCTTAGGGCTTGATAAAGTTACAGGAACAGCAATGATTGCACTCGGTGCAGCGGTTGGATTCACAGCCGGATTGCTTAATCCGTTCAATGTCGGAGTTGCGCAGGATATAGCAGAATTACAGTTGTTTTCAGGAATGGCTTACAGAGTATTCATTCTTGTTGTGCTTCTTGTTGCTACAAGTGCATACATAATCTGCTATGCAAGAAAGGTTGCAGCACATCCTGAAAAAAGCGTAATATATGGGATTCCTGAAGACCAGGAGTACACATTTGACAACGCATCAGATACAATTACGATAAGACAGATTGCAGTTCTTGTTGTTATGGCACTCGGCTTTGGTATACTTATATATGGTCTTTCAAAGAAGGGCTGGTACTTTGAGGAAATGTCAGGTCTGTTCATATTTATGGGTGTAATATGCGGATTTATCAGCGGTTACGATCCCAGCAGAATTGCAAGGGAATTCGGAGAAGGTGCAAAGGGCATCATAGTTGGATGTCTTATTATCGGAATTGCCCGTACAGTTGAGGTAATCTTAAGTGATGCCAATATTCTTGATACTATCGTGTACGCAATTGTTAATATTGTAAATGTTATGCCGGATTCAATTAAGGCTGTCGGCATGTTCTTATGTCAGTCACTTATTAACTGCGTAATCGTGTCAGGAACAGGTCAGGCGGCAGTTACAATGCCACTTATGGTGCCGGTTTCAGACCTTGTAGGAATATCAAGACAGACATCAGTACTTGCGTTCCAGTTAGGAGACGGATTCTCTAACTCAGTACTTCCAATGTCATCATCACTTATGGGATATCTTGCAGTATCAAAGATTCCATATAGCAAATGGCTTAAGTTCATGATGCCTCTGTTCCTTATATGGACAGCTCTTGGATGTCTGTTTATGCTGGGAGCATTAATGATTGGATATTAGAATTGATTAGGAGCAGATATTATGTCAGACGATATTAAGAAGCAGCTTGGAGCGGTTATTGACAGCTATAAAGAAGATTTATGCCAGATGGCAGATGAGATATTCGACCTTGCGGAGATAAGCGGAGAAGAGTACAAGACATCCGATATATTGTGCAGTTATCTTGAAAAAGAAGGATTTGAGGTAGAGCGCGGAACAGGACTTGAAACAGCATTCAGGGCAATATGGGATAATGGAAGTGACGGCCCGGTGTTTGGAATTCTTGTTGAATATGATGCTCTTGAAAAAATCGGACATGCATGTGGACATCATCTTCAGGGACCTGCCGGAATAGGTGCAGCAATTGCAGTTAAGAACTGCCTTTATGGTTATCCATGCAGACTTGTTGTGTATGGAACTCCGGCAGAAGAAACTCTTGGCGGCAAGATAATTATGCTTGATAAAGGTTATATGAAAGAGCTTGACCTTGCATTTATGTCGCATGGCTCGCCTAATACATCAGTAGATGAAAAATGTATGGCACTTGAGAATTTTGTGGTAACATTCCACGGAGTAAAAAGCCACGCTGCAATAAGTCCTGAAGAAGGACGCAGCGCACTTGATGCAGCGTTATTGTCATTCCATGCAATTGAGATGTTAAGAGAGCATGTTAAAGACGACACAAGAATGCATTACACAATCCGTAATGCCGGTGGTCCTCCAAATGTAGTTCCAGACCTTACTGTTGCAGAATATACACTCCGCTCATACAGCACAAAATATCTTGACGAAGTTGTAGAGAGATTCTATAACATTTTAAAAGGAGCTGCGCTTATGACTGGAACAACATATGAGGTCCAGAGAGACCTTCCATTCAAGAGCAAGGTTGTGTGCCATAAGGTCAATGACCTGCTTATGGCGAATGCAGCATATGAGAATGCACCGTCGATTGCGCCACCACGCGAAAGGACCGGCTCAACAGATTTCGGCAATGTGTTATATGAAGTTCCAGGCTCATGTATAAGAATTGCATTCACAGACAAGGATGCACAGCCGCATTCAGAAGCTTACCTTAAAGCAGGAAAGAGTGATGCAGCGCATAATGCCATAGTATATGCAGCAAAGATAATGGCTGATTCAATATGCGATGTTCTTGTTAATCCTGAGCTTCTTGCACAGATAAAACAGGAGTTTGAGGTGGCAAGAGAAAAAGGCTGATTAGAGGGTTTAGCGATAATATTGAATTGAATTAACAGAATTGTAATCAGGCGGAGGAGAAATCCAAAGCCTGATTTTTTTTATAAATGAATTTTATGAATGTGAACGGGACAAATACATGTCAGTTGCCAAGACAGCTAAGAAAGTTTCATGGCAGGTCTGATATGTTGTATAACAATTATCGGGATTCCTTTCGGAAAGCAGTTTTTCAAAAGTTTTTCATTTACAAAAACACCAAACGGAATATATTTTTTTGAAAGCGCCTGTTTCCCGGGCGCTTTTTTCGGTTTGCGCGCCATGGGCGCGCTCTAACGGGTGCAAGTCCCGAACACGCCCAGATA
>URGC01000134.1 GCA_900547255.1 uncultured Eubacterium sp.
AAAACCTCTTGCAAGCAAGCTTGCATCGGCTTTCTGACCTTTTGACCCTGGTATCTATAAAATACATTTAGAGAAATGACAGGGGTGACAGGATGACAGATTGGGTATTGGTTGTAGATGATGATGTAGCCAATCTTAAGATGGCAAGCAAGATACTTATATCTGAGAATATGCGTGTAAGTTGTCTTAAATCAGGTGAGGAGACTGTGAAATTTCTGAAGGGAAACAGACCTGATTTAATTCTTCTTGATCTGCATATGCCGGGTATGGATGGATTTGAAACAATTGCAGCGATTAAGGTGGATAAGAATATGGCTGAGATTCCAGTCATATTTCTTACTGCTGATGATGACAGGGATACCGAAGCTAAGGGATTGTCTGCCGGGGCAATGGATTTTATCAAGAAACCATTCTCGCCGGAGGTTCTTATATTAAGGGTTAAGAACACTATAGATTTGATTCGTCTGAAGACAAGCCTTTCAGATGAGGTTGATAAGAAGACACAGGAGATTTTGGCTCAGACTGAAAAGCTGGAGAGACTTTCAATGCAGATTGTTAAGGCTTTGTCAGGTGCGATTGATGCAAAGGACACATATACTAATGGCCATTCGACAAGGGTTGCTGAATATTCAAGGGAGATAGCAAGACGGGCTGGATTCAGTCAGGAAGAACAGAATGACATATACATGATGGGGCTGCTCCATGATATAGGAAAGATTGGAATTCCTGATGCGATTATCAACAAGCCATCATCATTGACAGAAGAAGAATACAAGATTATCAAAAACCATCCGGTAGTTGGTGCGGGGATTCTTAAGAATATAACAGAGCTTCCTAAGCTTATGACAGGCGCAAGGTGGCATCATGAGCGTTATGATGGCCATGGATATCCAGATGGCATATCAGGTGATGACATTCCAAAGGAAGCACAGATTATAGCTGTGGCAGACTCGTATGATGCCATGAGTTCAAGGAGAAGCTACAGGGATGCACTTCCACAGGCGCATATAAGGTCGGAACTGATAGAAGGCAGAGGCAATCAGTTTGCACCGGAATATGCTGACATCATGATTAGCATGATAGACGAAGATGTTAATTATGATATGAGAGAAACGTAAGACAGGGGGGAGCGCACATGGAAGATAAGGAGAAAATGCAGAAGGCATATCTTGTTGTGCTTATCTGCTGTACGATATTTACAACTGTATTAGTAGGGGAGTCCATTCTTCTTGGCTGGGAACTGTCAACAGCATTACTGCTGTTAGTCTGCGATATATTCTGCTGGGGTATTCATATAACTAAAAAGCTTCCACCTAATATCGGACTGTATATCAATGTCCTGCTTACAATGGTGACATTTTTCTTCTACGGAAGCCATGAGACAAGCATATATGATATTGCGCCAGTTGTTATCATTCTTATGATTATGTATTCAATGATAGAGAATAAGACAATACTTAATCTGTGTATGGTGACATATTATATAACGATGGCGTATGATTTCATATTTGTCATAAAGGATTACAGTGATTTTGATTCGCTGCAGATATCAAGGACATTACTGCATCTTGGACTAGTATATATGGCATGGTATGTTATCAAAGTCCAGATAAACAGCAAGTCCAAGGAAAGACATATCACAGAAGAAAAGATTATACGTCTTGAGGACAGCAATAAAAGAGCAGAGGATTTCCTTACCAATATGTCTCATGAGCTTAGAACACCTATCAATGCTGTAACTGGTATCACTAACACAATGTTAAGGACTGAGGACAATGCTGCCAAGAGAAAAGATATATTGTCTATCCAGATGGCGGGTCAGAGACTTTTTAACCAGATTGAGGACATCCTTGATTTCACAGAGATTGATACAGGACGAATCAGGATAAGTGAGGATTCATATGCGATATCTTCACTTATTAATGACATTATAAGTGGTAACAGAATTGCAGAACATGATAAAAATGTTGAGCTTATAATAGATATTGATGCTTCCATGCCAGCAATGCTTACAGGAGATGGCAGGAAGATTAAAAAGATTATCAAGCACCTCATTGACAATGGACTTAAATTTACTAAAGTCGGCGGCGTGTATGTGAAGATATTCGCGATGTCCAAGGATTATGGTGTTAATCTTTGCATTAAAGTCAGCGATACTGGTATAGGAATGTCTGACGAGGAGCTTACAAGAATTAAAGAAAAATATTACCAGAATAACAGTGGTACAGATAGAAAAACTGGTGGTCTGGGACTTGGCTTGTCTATTGTGTATGGAATGGTTTCAGCGATGGAGGGCTTTATTCAGGTTGAAAGTGAATTAGGCAGGGGAACAACCGTGTCTATAAGCATTCCACAGAAGGTAGCGGATTATTCATCACATATGACTGTCAGGAATAAGGAAAATCTGTTTATCGCATGTTTCCTTGAACCAGAAAAATACGTTGTACCAGAAGTCCGCAAATATTATAACGATATGATAAGCGGTCTTGTCAATGGACTGGATATTGAATTAAGAAGAATATCAAGCATTGATGAATTAAAACAGCTTATTGCCAAGTATCAGGTAACACATCTGTTTGTCGGCAAGGAAGAATATTTAAAGTACACATCATATCTTGGACAGATAGATAAAAGCACAGAGATTGTTGTGGTTTCAGATGACGAACTGAAATTCCCTGCTGTTAGACAATTTAAGCTTATTAAGAAACCAATATACTGCCTGCCTGTTGTCAATATTCTTAATGCGTCAGCTACGGATACTGACAATTCACAGAGCGGTTATATGAGCTGTCCGGGAGTCAGGGTGCTTGTTGTAGATGATGAACCAATGAATCTTATGGTTGCAGAGGGAATATTTAAGGGATATAAGATGTCGGTAAAGACTGCAAGAAGCGGTATGGAGGCTATAGATATATGCGATAAAGAAAGCTTCGATATAATATTCTTAGACCATATGATGCCGGAGATGGACGGAATAGAGACTATTAAACGCCTGCGCAAGCTTCATCTGGATGACGATAAGCCGATGACAATTGTAGCATTTACAGCTAATGCGGTAAGCGGAGCAAGAGAAATGTTCTTAGACGAGGGCTTTGATGAGTTCATATCTAAGCCTATAGAGGACTGTGAGCTGCAAAGAGTGCTTAAAAAGCTTCTTCCTAAGTCATCAATTGTATATACACATGATATACATACAGATGATGTGCAGGATGATAACAGCGTAATAACACAGGATGATGCTTCTGTAAGCGCAGAGAAAAGTGATATGGAAAAGCTTGGTGATATAGGAATTGATACCAAGTCAGGTCTTTCATATTGTGGTGGAGATGAGCAGTTCTATAAAGAGCTTCTTATAAAATATGCCAAAGATGCCAAGGCAAAGCATGATGAAATGGAGAAATCTTTCGAGGAAAATGACTGGAAGAATTACTGTATACAGGTTCATGCACTAAAGAGCACCTCCAAGATGATTGGACAGGATAGGCTTTCAGAGATGGCACGTCTGGCAGAGGATGCGGCTAAGAATGTAGATGCAGATTATATCAAAGTCCATCACAATGAAATAATGAATGAGTATATTCTGCTTGCAGGAAATATTCTTACAATATTGACATCAGATGCAGATGATGATTCACCAGAGAGTTCAGGGGATACGGCATCAACTGATAAACCATCCATTACAAAGGAGAAGTTCATAGAATATCTGGAGCAGTTAAAACAGTGTTTTGCTACATATGAGGCACAGAGTGCAGATGAGATAATTGATTCACTGAATGGATATCAGTACAATGGCGTGGATGTGGCAGACCTGCTTAAGCATATTGCCGGTGATATTGAGGATTTTGAGTTTGATGCTGCTGATGATAAGACGGACAAACTTATCCTTGAAGTGAAAGGTGGTGATATGTCATGAATCCTAAGAAAATAATACGTGCGATTAAAGACCATAACCTCGACATGCAGGAGAGATTATTCAGGCTGGTGCTTACAATAGGACTCATAGGCTTTGCTATCGGAATAATCGGTGGAATGATGGCAGGTGAATCAGTGTCCAATATCGTGTCCATGATAGCTGCATTTATAATTGTATTTGTCATAACAGTTCTCTCAATTAAGACACATTATATTCAGGTCGGTGCTGCAACAATAGGTGCAATTATTATATATGTGATTCTTCCATATAACTTCATAACATCTGGAGGAATATATGGCGGTGCACCATTATGGATGATATTCGGCGTTGTGTATGTAAGTCTTGTTGTAAATGGCGTAATAAAATATGTGTTACTGGTTTCGGGATTTACCATTTTTGCGGGCTGCTATTATATCTCATATATGTATCCAGCTATGATAATACCTCATACAACAGATATGGCATTCATAGATTCATTCATGACACTTGCAATTGTATCTGTTATCACATGCTGTCTTATCCAGTTCCAGAATTCAATATACCGTTCTGAGAATGAGATTGCGCAGAAGCAGAAGAAAGAGATTGAGGAACTTAACAAGACACAGAATAGTTTCTTCTCAAGCATGAGCCATGAGATAAGAACACCTATTAACACAATTATAGGTCTGAATGAGATGATTTTAAGAGAAGATGTATCGGACGAGGTTGTATCTGATGCCAAGAGTATTCAGGGAGCAAGTAAGATGCTTTTGGCTCTTATCAATGACATTCTCGATATGTCAAAGATGGAAGCTGGCAAGATGGATATTGTTCCGACACAATATGATGTCGGTGCAACTTTATCTGATATAGTCAATATGATATGGATAAGGGCGAAGAGTAAGGGACTTAAGTTCCACATTGATGTTGACCCATCTATACCTTCAAAGCTGTATGGTGATGAGGTAAGAATTAAACAGATACTTATAAATGTCTTAAACAACGCTGTGAAATACACTAACGAGGGTTCTGTAACTCTCAGTATACAGTGCAGTAAGGATAAGAGTAATGATGACAATGTCCTTATGATATATTCTGTGTCAGATACAGGAATTGGTATCAAGAAAGAGAATATGCCATATCTGTTCAGTGCATTTAAGCGAGTAGATGAGCAGAAGAACAGATATATAGAAGGAACCGGGCTTGGATTATCTATAGTTAAACAGCTTGTAGACCTTATGGGAGGTGATATATCTGTAAACAGTGTGTACACCAAAGGCTCTACATTTGTGATAACTATACCTCAGAAGGTTGTCAATCA
>URGC01000135.1 GCA_900547255.1 uncultured Eubacterium sp.
GTTTTTGAAAAATTTATAATGAGATTTTTAACTTGGTATTAGTATATAAGTAAACGATTAACAAAGCATGTTATTTATGTTAATATGTAATTAATTAATTGTTAACAAATAATGAACGTAAAAAGGAAGTATACCATGGCAGATAACAATAATGAATTAGGCAAAGAACTGGCTCTTATTATTCCTAATTCAAGCAGTCTGGGGGCAGTCTATGACTATGACAACTCTGTCAATTGTATTTGATATCAGTGACAGAAAAGTCACACGAATAACAGCTGAAATCAATTAATATACTCCCTGATTTTCTTCTCGCTGTTAAGCCCGCACGCCACAACAGTCGACAAAATCATATAACGCACGACATTTCTGGCAATCTCCTCTTCAAACATCGCCTTCATCTTGGCAGGATAGCCCGACACCAGAAAATGCACATTATAATTGTCAGCCTTTCTTGATATAAATGCACTTATATACAAACCATTGAGTGCCGCCGTCACAATCTCATCATCCATAACAGGCACATCAATCTTATACCCCTTTGATACAAATGTAACCTTTCTTCCGTCAGCTTCCTCCTCAAGCTTAAAACTGCCGTCCGCAATCTCTGCAATCGAATAATCCATCGTGTGTGTCATCATCGCTGAGAGAACATCCGTCTCAAGATTGTTTTCCATTATATATTCATAAGCTTCATTTGGTGTTTTAAACATACAGCCTCCTAATGTCGTTAAGTATCTATCTTTTTAATCCTGCGGAATATCGTGGAACCTTCCGTCCAGCTCCTGCGTCTTTACAATATTAATAAATGCATGCTCATCAATTGAACGTATCAAAGGTATCAGCTCTCTTTTCGCCTCAGAATTGATTACTGAGTATATAAGCGTTCTCTCCTTCTCCTCATAGCAGCCGACTCCCTTAAAAAGTGTTGCATCATGGTTCGTCATTTCACGGATTGCATGATATATCTCATTTGATTTGTCAGATATTATAAATAAAGTTTCCTTCTGATAACGCTTATAGAGCATCTGGATAATCTGTGTGCTGCAGAACTGGTAAATTATAGAATATAAAGCAATCGACCAGCCAAATAACGCACCCGCAACAACAAGCATGATAACATTGCCCACAAGAATATAATTCCACGCATCAATTCCCTTCATTCTTGATAAGAATATGCTTATAAAATCTGTTCCACCTGTCGTCGCTCCAACATTTAAACACAGACTTATTGCAAATCCATTAAGTAATCCACCAAATACGCTGATCAGCATAATATCATCTGTGAACTGATATGGCGGCAGTATATCCACAAATACACTCGAAAGTATAATAACAATAATAGAGTACAGCGTAAATCTCCTGCCTATATATCTGTACGCAATGTAAGCCGGAATACTGTTTAAAATCACATTGAATACTGTAAATGGAATATCAATCCCCATAAAATCCAGCCCAATCTTCTGCAACAAAAGCGATAGTCCGGAAAATCCTCCCGGAAATAATCCTCCCATCTTGGCAAAGCATCGGAGATTCCACGCATAAAATATCGATGCAAACACAACAACGAATATTCTGAACACCTGATAAAATTTAGGATGCCTTAACTCTAACGATTGAAACATATTCACGCACCTCCTTATGTAGAATTACGCATTTATATTAATATTATTATACACATTCAATGTACTAATTCAATAATTCCCATGCAGCCGCATAGCATAAATAAGGGGCATCACTTATCAGCGACGCCCCTTATTTATGGAGTAGAACTGCATCTTCATACAGTTCATAGTTTTGAGAAAAAAGTTTTTTTGTTTTTGAAAAATTTATAATGAGATTTTTAACTTGGTTTTAGTATATCGGTAAACCATTAATAATGCATGTTATTTGTGTTAATATGTAGTTAACTAATTGTTAATAAATTATGAACACGTGTATATTTGTTAAATTTTCAACAAATTTGTTTACTTTTGCACTTATCAGTCCTATAATAATTCACGAATAAAAGGCACATACCTTATGAAAGAAGGAATTTTTATGTTATTTCAGAAAAAAACACCTGAAGAAAAGATGGAAAAACTTGTACACAAAAAGGATTGGAGCCGTCTTGCAGACTATGTCTATGGAGACCACGACCAGAAGCTTGAACTAGCTCAGGCACTGGCAACATCTGATGACAATAGCAGCCTTGATCTGCTTCTGCGTCTTGCTGATGTCGCAATAGCAGCCAACGAGGACGACGTTATGAACGCAGTATGCGAATCACTTAAAAAAGTCGGCAACGACCATGTAACTGCCGACCTGCAGGAGATTCTTCTAAAGCTTCCTAAAGAAAAGGAACCTCTTAAGGAAGAAATCAGCTCAACAATACAGCTGCTTCACAAGAAACTATAGTAACTTAATATTGTAATTTGACTGATTTCAAGCTAAATGTGATTTAATTATACTAATGCCCCATAGTGTCAGTGAAACCATCTTGTTCAAATATGGTTTCTTAATGACACTATGGGGCATAATTTTATGATTCACGCCAATTCACATAACCAATCAAAATTGTCATTAACATTAACATAATAATACCCATCAATAGAATACCATTATTATCTCCTGTTTTCGGAGATTCACTATTATTTACCTGCCCTGCAAAACTTACAGCTGCTGTTTCTGAGATATTTCCCGATGTTCCACCAGCCATACCAGAACCGGATATATTTCCTGTATTTTCTTCCGGTATTCTGTCATCATTATTATTGTTGTTGTTGTTATTATTGCCGCCATTATTGTTGCTGTTATTGTTATTATTATTGCCACCATTATTATTACTGTTATTGTTATTATTATTGCCACCATTATTATTACTGTTATTGTTGTTATTATTGTTGCCGCCACCACTTTTAACAACATTAAACTCGGCTGTTGCAGTTCCATTCAGTGATACAATGCTTATACTATGATTTCCTGCTGACAAAGACACTATATATGATGGCGTAAGCGTAACTATAGTACTTCCCTCTCTCAACGTATAATCTTTATCCTTTGTGATAACATTTCCATCACACTCTGCCCTCTGAAATTCGCTCAACGGGGCACTTGAACGAAATGACACAGTTGTATTTCCCGACAAAGAAGAATTACTAATATTAACTACAGTATTATTCCCTTCAAGGATTACTGGCTTCACAAGTTTCTCCAACGCAACACCATACTCAAGAACCTGTCCGCAGTCACTGCAATATATATCTCCTGTGTAACCATACTCATCAAATGTAGGCTCTTTCTGTCCCTGACGTATTGTATGAATATGGTTCTGGGCATTGATTTCTCCATATTCATTGCGACAAATATCACACACTGCTTTATGTATACAATCGGCTTCTCCTCCAGAATGTATATGACTCTGATGTTCCACACCTTCTATTGAAAATGTAAGCTTATTATCATCTATACTGATAACCTCAATCTTTATCTTATCTTTAACCTGGATTGTATCTCCAGCTCCCAGTGCAGCATCTGACTTAGTTGCCTGAGTTCCACCAAGAGCTTCATAATTCCAGCCATCTTCCCCTTTATATGTATTGCTTGGAAAACGCATTCCCTCATTGGCAAGATAACATACAAGCCCTGATTTCAGGTTAAGGTTCATTCCAGACACATTGGTTCCATCTGTACGTGTAAGCTTCTTTGTCTGAGAATCATATCTGTTGCCACCATTTCCAAAATTTCTATATTCAAGATATAATACCTTTTCGATTCCAGGTATAGCTATCTTATACCCTGCGATATCAGATTCACTTTCACTAATACCAGCAGCTTTAAGCGTATATTGCCCATCTGCCTCTATAGTTTTAAGACTTTTTTCATCAACCCAGCCAAGTGCTTCTTTTTCCTTAATAGTTATTCCCTGAGGCACTGGTGATATAGCATTTGACATAGCAGACATATAATAAATAGGAGAAACATCAACATTATAATACAAATCTTTCAGTTCAAATATATGCCCCATCTCATGTATCGGTGTCTTAAGCGAAACTATAGGCTCATTATCAGATGACTGATACAGATTATTATATGAATTAGTAAGCTGGACATAATATTTGCTTTTTATACTTTTACCACCAACATTAATTTCAATATAATCTGAATAATCCTTATAATTCCATAACGGATCATTACGATAAACCGATATATTCTGTGTTGTATTCTTATATATAACAGTAATTGCATCTATTGTGCCATCACCATTTTTATCAAGGTCTGAATAACTATACTGTTTGTTACCATCTACATCAGTTATAGCATTGCCATCACTTACAGCTTTGTTTACAGCATCAGACCAGTCCCGACGTAATTCATACATTCTGACTGCCTTCTCACGAGATGTCTTATATCCAATTGGATTATCTGCACTGTATGCCGCATAATAGCCTCTTTCATGAGGCAGCTTCATAGAACCGCCTTTATCATATATGTATACACTATTCATCCGGAGTTTGTTTCCTGATATACTTCTATAATAGTCAGAAACACAATAGTCCGCTGTATTATATGAATTATCCGTTATCTTCCTTACAGAATTACCCTCATATATATCATTAATAAATTCATCCTCATCCGCAAATCTTGCAAACACAATGAGATTCGTAAAATTACTGTTATCTGCTTCTGCTGATACACTGACCAGACCTGCTGTATCAGCCAATGTAATGCATAACAATAACGCTGCAATAGTATACACTATATATTTCATACGTATTTTTATCATCTTCATCCAAGTACCTCCTCTTCTTTAATATTTCCTACACGTAAGGTAGGAATCGCCCCCTTTCCAATCAGGTAATTCTTCTCATAGCTTTCATCCTTGCGGATACGAGAGCCATCTTCATCCACAAAATCAGCCAATGAAGAAAGTGTAGAAATTCCTTACGAGCAACGGATGCAGACGAGCATTTAATTCATCAATGAAGAATACACTTCCCTTAAATCTGGCTTAAATTACTGCAATTCACATAAAAAATCCAAAATCAAGCCAAAACAAGCCTAGTTTCACCTC
>URGC01000136.1 GCA_900547255.1 uncultured Eubacterium sp.
TCCTGTTCCACACAAATATAATAACGAATATCCAGGTGATGAAACCGCCCAGCCCATTTATGATACTGCATATGAATCACAAATCATTGCAAGATTTGACTGAAGTACCATTAGTGTCTGACACCGATGGTTTAAAAAAAGTGGGGAAAGAACAACATTTCTTTTCCCCACTTCACATAATTTATTTCCCACTTATTCAATTCAATTTACTTACACATTCCACGTCTTTTTCTTACAGCATATACTTCTCATGTTCCATTGCCATAACATTTTCAAGAGGTATACTCTTAAATACAGGTAGTGAGACTGATATAATAAAACACCTGATTACATTTGAGAAGATTTCTGAGATATCTGATGCTCTTGGAATCATGATGTCAGCTCAAAGTGGGAATTCATGAGAAAGCTTTATTCCACTGAATCTCATATGATTAGATAAAATACTCATTGATTATAGAATTCAATATTTTAATATCTAAGGGCTCATTATATGTTTCTGTAGTTATCAAAAGATTTTTTCCTATAACAAGACCCTGTTTCTGCATTTTTCTGATACGTCTATGTGCATTTTCAAGATATTCAGGGTTATCTAACATTCCTAAGTGTTCAAGATAATACTCTTTTCTGGTTCTTTTATTTAATATTAGAAAATCGGGATATGTAATTATACCAGACTGTAATTTTAAAGGATATTCATACTTATAAGGTACACCATATTTCTCTAATGTATCGGCTATTATTTTTTCTGATTTAGATCTTACCTTTTCACCATTATTAGTAATAATCTCTGGCATGTTTTCATCTATACCCTTTGTATGATATATCTCTTCTTTCCACTTTTTAGCATACTCCTCATCTGATATATATGTTGGTTTGACTAATAACTTTTTTCCAACTGTCATATCAGAATAACACTCATATAATGTTGGGCTTTTTTCCAGATATTGTACTAATTTATCCAATGCATGCACATGATTCTTTATTACAGACATGAGCTTATTTTCATATTCTTTTTGTGCCAATTTCACTGCCAAAGTTCTTTCATCACTTTTTATATATTGTCTTTTTCCATCTTTTATTAAGAAATATTGTATTGTTCCATTGCTGGTTCCTGTTGTTAATTTGCCGTCTGGATACTTAACAGATCTGGCATTTAATGCTTTTAGTGCATTCTTTAATTCTGAGCTTTCACCTCTTAGTGTCCTTATTAATTCTTCTTCTCTTATAATCTTAATTCCTCCTTCTTTTCATCATCTATCCGCATATTTACTCATTATTTTCCCCTTATATGCATATAGCACGTATATTTTCTATATGCTTACAGCAGAATTACTTATTGTCTTTATTATTTTTCTATATCGCACATAAATTTACTGCTTAATTACATTAATCACGACTACTCTGATGCTATCGGACAGTACATATTACTTATATTTTAATTACTTTATATATATTACAAGTAGTACTACTGTTTTTTCGGCAGTTAATTACTTACTGCATTGCTGTTATATATAATTTAGAAGTAATCCACTTATGGCTCCCCCTCATATTTACTTACCGCATTGCTAATTAACATAATTTACAAGTAAGTCTGGCACGTTTTCCACATTATTTTACTTACCACTCCATAAAAATCCAATTTTATACATACACTCCTTCAATTACTTATACTATTTTACTTATAAATTAACATAATAAATATGATGCAAGTAATATCACCGGCAACAGGCAAGCTAATCAAAATCAAATCATACATATATATCGTATTGCTATACATTATCTGTCAGAAAAACCCGGAAGGCTACGCCTCCCGGGAAATATTTGATTAATATCAGATATAATTACTCGATGATTGTTGCAACAGCACCAGAACCAACTGTTCTACCACCCTCACGGATAGCGAAACGAAGACCCTGCTCCATAGCTACTCTATGGATAAGCTCAACTGTCATCTCTACGTTATCACCAGGCATGCACATCTCTGTACCAGCTGGAAGCTCACAAACACCAGTAACATCAGTTGTTCTGAAGTAGAACTGTGGTCTGTAGTTGTTGAAGAATGGTGTATGACGACCACCCTCGTCCTTTGTTAATACGTAAACCTGAGCTGTAAACTTCTTGTGTGGTGTAACTGAACCTGGCTTACAAAGAACCTGACCTCTTTCGATCTCGTCTCTCTGAACACCTCTAAGAAGAGCACCAATGTTATCACCAGGCATAGCCTCGTCAAGGAGCTTTCTGAACATCTCGATACCAGTTACAACTACCTTACGGATTTCTTCTGTGATACCAACGATTTCAACTTCCTCGTTAACCTTGAGAACACCTCTCTCTACTCTACCAGTAGCAACAGTACCACGACCTGTAATAGAGAATACGTCCTCTACAGGCATAAGGAATGGCTTTTCTGTATCTCTCTGTGGATCTGGAACATACTCATCAATAGTATGCATAAGCTCAAGGATCTTATCGCCCCACTCGCTGTTAGGATCTTCAAGTGCCTTAAGAGCTGAACCCTGGATGATTGGTGTATCATCTCCTGGGTAACCATACTCGTTAAGAAGCTCTCTGATCTCCATATCTACGAGCTCAAGAAGCTCTGGATCGTCAACCATATCACACTTGTTCATGAATACAACGATGTAAGGAACACCTACCTGACGAGCAAGAAGAATGTGCTCTCTTGTCTGAGCCATAACACCATCAGTAGCAGCAACAACGAGGATAGCAGCATCCATCTGAGCTGCACCTGTGATCATGTTCTTAACGTAGTCAGCATGGCCTGGGCAGTCAACGTGTGCGTAATGTCTCTTCTCTGTCTCATACTCAACGTGAGCTGTAGAGATTGTGATACCTCTTTCTCTTTCCTCTGGAGCCTTATCGATGTTCTCGAAAGCTACAGCCTCACCTGTACCAAGTCTCTCATGAAGAGTCTTTGTGATAGCAGCTGTTAAAGTTGTCTTACCATGGTCAACGTGTCCGATTGTACCAATATTACAATGTGGTTTTGTTCTCTCAAATTTAGCCTTTGCCATTGTTTAAAATCCTCCTTAAAATATACATTTAGGTTTTTTCATAGCTGATAACAATTATATTGTATTTCACAATATTTTTCAACTATAAATTTTATTTACTTATAATTACTTAGCTCTTGATGCGATAACCTTATCCTGAACTGACTTAGGAGCCTGCTCATACTTATCGAAGAACATTGAGTAGTTACCACGACCCTGTGTCTTAGAACGAAGGTCTGTAGCATATCCGAACATCTCTGCAAGTGGAACGAAAGCCTTAACCATCTTACCACCACTGATGTCTTCCATACCCTCAATACGTCCTCTACGAGAGTTAATATCACCGATTACATCACCCATGTATTCCTCAGGCATTGTAACCTCAACCTTCATAACTGGCTCTAATAAAGCTGGACTTGCCTTAGCCATAGCATCCTTGAATGCCATAGAACCAGCGATATGGAATGCCATCTCTGAAGAATCGACTTCATGATATGAACCATCATAAACTGTTGCCTTAACACCAAGTACTGGGAATCCAGCAAGGATACCAGCCTGTGAAGCCTCTTCAATACCTTCGCCAACGGCTGGGATGTATTCCTTAGGAATAGCACCACCGACAACCTCTGACTCGAATATGAACTGCTGCTCACCATTAGGATCCATTGGCTCGAATTTAACTTTACAGTGACCATACTGACCACGACCACCTGACTGCTTAGCATACTTGCTATCAACGTCAACAGCCTTTGTAAAGCACTCTCTATAAGCAACCTGAGGTGCACCAACGTTAGCCTCCACCTTAAACTCACGAAGAAGTCTATCTACGATAATATCAAGGTGAAGCTCACCCATACCTGCAATAATAGTCTGACCAGTTTCCTGATCTGTATGAGCACGGAATGTAGGATCTTCTTCAGCAAGCTTTGCTAAAGCTTCACCCATCTTACCCTGATCATTCTTAGTCTTAGGTTCGATAGCAAGCTCGATAACTGGCTCTGGGAACTCCATAGACTCTAAGATAACAGGATGCTGTTCATCACAGATTGTATCACCAGTTACTGTAAACTTAAGACCTACAGCGGCTGCGATATCACCTGAATAAACCTTATCTATTTCTTTTCTGTTATTAGCATGCATCTGAAGGATACGACCAACTCTCTCCTTCTTATTCTTTGTAGAGTTAAGTACATATGAACCTGAGTTTAATGTACCTGCATAAACTCTGAAGAATGCTAACTTACCAACGAATGGGTCAGTCATAATCTTGAATGCTAAAGCTGCGAATGGCTCGTCATCTGAAGACTTAACGAATACTTCGTTACCATCTTCGTCAGTACCTGCGATATCAGGGATATCTGTAGGAGCTGGCATATATTCGATAACGGCATCAAGAAGCTTCTGAACACCCTTATTCTTGTAAGCTGTACCGCAAAGACAAGGAATAGCATCACCTGCTATAGTACCTTTTCTTAATGCTTTCTTTAATTCCTCAACAGAGATATCTTCACCTTCAAGATACTTCTCCATAAGGTCCTCATCTAACTCAACGCACTGCTCAACAAGCTTGCTGTGATATTCTTCTGCCTGATCCTTTAAATCAGCTGGAATCTCACCAACGGCAATATCGTCACCTTTATCGCCATTGAATACGTAGGCCTGCATCTCGAATAAGTCGATGATTCCCTGGAACGAATCTTCCTTACCAATAGGAATCTGTACGAGTACAGGATTCTTGCCAAGCTTAGAAATAAGCTGATCACATGATCCAAAGAAATCAGCACCAAGCTTATCCATCTTGTTCATAAATGCCATACGTGGTACGTTGTACTTATCAGCCTGACGCCATACGTTCTCTGACTGAGGC
>URGC01000137.1 GCA_900547255.1 uncultured Eubacterium sp.
GATGGGTGCTTGTGGTGCTATGGTTGTTGCTTCTAAGAAGAGAGCTTAATCAATCCTAGATTGACTAAATAATCGACTTTTAGACAATAAACATTGTTGCAAACGTAAAGTTAAAAGCTTTAACCCCGACAGAACTTCGGTTCTGCCGGGGTTTTGTTATGCATTAGAGAATTATAATTAAAATATATAAGCATTATTTATAAATTATTATATATCAATCTTTTTAATATTACACATTTAACAATCGCTGCAAATGTGATATAATTTCTCGGAATGTTATTACAATGTAAATATTGATTGCAAGAAAGGAAGATTATATGTTTCGTAAGAAATTAGCTGCACTTATGATGGTTACAGTACTTGCTGCATCATTTACGGCATGTGGAGATAAAGGTGCCAGTACAGTTGGCAATGAAGAGACATCTGTTGCAGCAACAAAAGCAACACAGCAACAGACTACTAAGTCAGCAGAGCAGGAGGCTTCAGAAAAAGCAGCCGCAGAAGAACTTTCTAAGAAGGCTGATGAAGCTAAGGAGTCAATGGCAGCCGCTGTTGCCAAAGCAGCACAAGAAGCTGATTCTAAAGCACAGGCTGAATCAGAGTCTAAGTCAGCGGCAGCACAGGCTGAGGCAGAATCACAGGCAGAGGCTATGCAGGCAGCCGCAGCACAGGTTGCTAATCAGGTAGCCGGTGCCGATGACGAAGTTGTCACAGTTGTTGATACATATGGCATCAATTCAGCTAGATTACAGTATTCAGCTAATTATGCTGTATATGCAGAACTTGTAAGACTTACTAATGAGCTTCGTGCAAGCCTTGGTGTGGCACCACTTACAATGGAAGAAAATATCTGTATAGCATCTTGTAAGAAAGCTGTCGATTACTATGTAGCTGATTACTATGATGGACCTAATCATACAATGATTGATGGCAGACGTTGGCAGGCATTATTTGAAGATTTCAACATATCAGCATCAGCAAGAGCTGAGAACCTTGCCAAAGGTCCTGCATATAAGACTGCACAGCAGATGTTCAATGGTTGGAAGAATTCAGCAGTTCATTACAACAATATGATTAATCCTGCTTATACCCGTGTTGGAGTTGGTAGCTGCGGATATGTATGGTTTATGGATTTAGCTGGTTAGAAATAAAGATAATAAATATTAAAAAGCTTATACTGTATGGTGTCTGAATTCCCATATAGTATAAGCTTTTTAATTGATTAATTAATTATAAAAAAGCATACGAAAACCCCGGCAGAACCGAAGTCCTGTCGGGGTAAAGTTTTACTTTAATGTTTGCAACAATGTTATTGTCTAAAAGTCGATTATTTAGTCAATCAAGGATTGATTAAGCTCTCTTCTTAGAAGCAACAACCATAGCACCACAAGCGCCCATCATAACAACTGCAAGAGCTGCGATTGGAGCAACATCACCTGTCTTTGGTGAAGAGCTGTTGTTAGCTGCTGCTGCTGCTGTTGTTGTATCAGCAACACCATCGTTGTTTGAAGCGTCACCAGCCTGATCGAAGATGATAACATCTGAATCACCTGTGAAAGTTACATCAAATGTGAACTTTGTATCAGAAATAGCAACATCTGTAGCTACTGTGCTGATTGGGTAGATTGAAGCGCCCATCTCATAATCTGTTACAGGAGACTCCTCGTTGAACTTGTAGATGTTTACAGAGTTCTTAAGGCTTGTTCTTGAAAGAAGATCTGATAAAGATGTTACTGTGTAACCAGCTGTAGGTGTTGTAACCTTGTTAAGTCTGTAGTCACCATAAACATCCTTGTCACCTACTACAGAGTAAGCTGTTAACTGAACTGCGATAGCGTTCTTTGTTAATGTACCATTCTCAAGAGCCTTAGCTAATGTAGGGATATACTTAGACTCAAGCTTAGCTGTGTCATACTTAACACACTTGATACCTGAACCTGTTACGTCCTTAACGTCAGCCTTGAAAAGCTCAGCGCCAGACTCAACGAATGAATAACCATCAGCTGTGTAGTAAACTGTCTGCTTAGCACCATTGAATGTGATGTCTTTAGCTGTTAACTCTTTAACTGTTGTGTAAGTAGCAGCAGCAGGAGCAGCTGTAGTAACATCTGCAGCAGCATAGATTACATGGCTAAGACCCATGTTATCCTTTGCAGCGTAGATAACCTTTGTAAGACCTAAATCAGCAACTGTCTTAGTTGTATCAAGGTTCTTAGAAGCAGCATAAGCCTTTACTACTGTACCGATTGTTGTTGAAGCATTAACTGTACCAGCAGCTGTAACGTCAGCAGCATCACCAACGTAAAGAAGTGCCTTGCTATCATCGTTAAGCTTTACAGCCTGTAATGTATCAGCGTCGAAACCAAATGTAACATTTGACTGTACTGACTTTACCCAAACTGTTTCCTTAACTGTTTCGTTCTCTTTGAAGAGCTCGTTTGTGAAGTCCTTGCTGTTGTCATAGATCTTCTTTGCATTTTTGTAGTCATCCTGTGAAGGAGCTGCGAATGCAACTGCTGAAGAACCAAGAACCATTGTTGCGCACATAAGAAGTGCAAGTAACTTTTTTCTCATTATACTTTCCTTAAAATCAGCTGACATGCGGATGATGCAGATTTGTGTAGGAGCTGCGCTTGTGGGAAAGGTCGAAAATAAAGCAATATAATGTGATTTTCTCTTGTAAAATTGAGAAATAACAGGTTGATATAAAAGAATACCTACTAAACTAATTGAATGGGTAAATAATATGTAATTGTGAGCAAAATCAATATATATTGAGTAAAAAATAAAAAAATAGGAATACTTGAATTAGCTATCCGCATATGCTATACTAGCGATAGCTAAGAAATGATGTTGGTGTCATGTGTTGGCACAACGAACCCCCAGTAGTTGCAGCTACTGGGGGTCTTCTCTTTTTACGGTAGAGCATCCGTTAGGCTAATTGTCGCTATCGTTTCTGTCTAGCCATTTGCAAATATAGTAGCTAACCATACCTGCTATGACAGAAACAAGAAATGATGTTAGTAAAGTCATGTAAGCACCCCCTCTCTGTTGCCAGAATGGGTGCGACAACGATATTGATTATAACATAACTATAGTTAAAAGAAAACCTCGGCAGAACCGAATATATTTATATTTCTTGCAATATAAAAACAAATATAATATAATGTTCTCAAATCGTAATTTACTAAATCGTGATTTGGCAATATTAAGATGCGTATATTATCAACTATGTCAGGAGGTAAGATATGTTTATTGGAAGAGAAACAGAACTACAATTCTTAAATGATAGATATAACGAAAGTAAATCTCAGTTAATTGTGTTATATGGAAGAAGGCGTGTTGGTAAAACAGAGACATTGAAAGAATTTTGCAAAGGGAAACGTCATATATTTTACTCTTGTACACAGAGTACAGATAGCGTGCAGCTTGCTAAATTTTCACAAAGAATGCTTGCGGAGGGGATGACAGCAAGCCAATATATATCAACATTTTCAGATTGGGAAAAAGCATTTCAGGCAATAAAAGATTTGCCTTATGGAGACGAAAAGAAACTCGTTGTCATAGATGAATTTCCGTATATGTGTAAGGGAAACAAGAGTATTCCTTCTATTTTACAAAATTTATGGGATATGGAACTGAAAGACAGTAATGTTATGGTAATCCTGTGTGGTAGTGCTATGAGCTTTATTGAAAAAGAACTTTTGGCTGAAAAAAATCCACTGTATGGCAGAGCGACCGGAATATACAAGATGGCAGAAATGAATTTCTATGATGCTATAAAATTTTTTCCCGATTATTCCGAGCGGGATAAGGTGTTAGCGTATTCAATTCTTGGTGGAATACCTCATTATCTTAGACAATGGGACAACAAGCTTACTGTTGAAGAAAATATTAAGAAAAATATTTTAACAAAAGGCTGCGCTTTATATAGTGAAGTTGAGTTCCTTCTTCACCAGGAGCTTCGTGAGACGCCAATCTATAATTCGATTATAGAAGTAGTTGCACAAGGCAGTTCTAAGCTTAATGAAATAAGTCAGAAATCTTTAGTTAACGATACATCAAAGGCTAGTGTTTATCTTAAAAATTTGATAGAGCTTGGCATCATAGAACGTGAGTTTTCAGTTGATACGGGTACAAAAGAAAAAGCGAATACCAATAGAGGAATATATAAGCTGACAGACAATTTCTTTAAATTTTGGTATGCATATGGATTCTCTAATTATTCCCAGCTTGAGGATGGAGATGTTGATGGCGTGTATCGTTATTTAGTTGAGCCAACTCTGCATGAGTATGCTTCATATGCATTTGAAGATATCTGCAAACAATATGTTAAGGAACTTCAAAAACATAACAAACTACCATTCAGATATGCAAGGATAGGAAGATGGATGGGGAAAACATCTATAAGGGAAGGTAATGACGGAAAGTATCGTATAGGTGAAACGGAGATTGATATATTATGTATCAGCAAGGATTCACATGAATATCTTGTTGGAGAATGCAAATATAAAAACAGTCCATTCTCTTATTCAGAGTGCCTCAATACCATAGCAAAACTTACACCATTAAAGGATACGGCTAAATTTTATTATGCATTATTTTCAGAAAATGGATTTGATGCAAAGATTAAGGATATAAACGAAAATATTCGTATGTATTCTTTAGAGGATATCGTTAATTGTCAAATGTGAATAAATAAAAATAAAACCCCGGCAGAACCGAAATTCTGTCGGGGAAAACTTTACTTTTTCATGTTTGCAACAATGTTTATTGCCTATGAATTAAGTTAGTCAATCAAAGATTGATTAAGCTCTCTTCTTAGAAGCAACAACCATAGCACCACAAGCACCCATC
>URGC01000138.1 GCA_900547255.1 uncultured Eubacterium sp.
CTCAGATGGATACCATGATAGAAGGACATGCTGACTATCTGTGTTCGTACAGGGTTGATTTATCAGGAGATGAATGTTTATGTGGCACAAGTAAGATTCCAGAAGCATTTATCGCAACTAACGGAATATCTGCAACAGAGCTGTTTGATATAGCCGCAGACAGAGTTCACGGTGAGAAAGAACGCCAGATATATATGGATTGTATTGACAGATATAATCTTCTTAATGCATTCAACAGCGGACAGAAGTCTGTCTCACTCAACCATAATTATGATATGGGTGGCAGGCAGATGCTCCTTACAACCACTATCAATATGTACAAGAATCCTCTGACTGGTAATATTGAGGGATTGATGTATCTGTTTGATATGTCACATCAGTATGTTGAGAAGAAGATTCAGTCATTGCTTATAGGAAGACAGTTTGAGAGCATAGCACTTATAAAGGTGCACACAGGCAAGTTTTCATTGATGAGCCAGTTTTTATATCTTCCTGAGAACATGTCGCCAGCAACTCTGCGTGAGGTGGATTATGTTCCATATGTAAGGAGTGTCGCATCTAAGTTCATAGCAACAGAAGAGACAGAATTATATATGTATAACAGTTCTTTAGCCCATCTTGTTGAGAAGTTAAAGGATGATGATGCATATTACTTCACAGTGACAAGCATAGACGATAATGGGGAAAAGAAATACAAAAAGTTCTCTTATTATTATATAGATGATAAGAAGGATACAATAGTATCGACAATGGAAGATATCACCGGAGTTATTGAGAAAGATTCACTGACAGGTCTTTTCAACCGAAGAGGCTTTGTGCGAGAGGCAGAGAAGTATGTCAGGGACAGTGCTAACTCAGGTATCAGTTATGCATTGCTTTTTATCAATATCAAGAATTTCAAGGCTATCAATGAAATGTATAGTATTGATGGCGGCGATATGATTCTTAGGGCAGCAGCTACAAGGCTTAAAGAATCATTTTTAAGACCGATGGTACTGGCACGAAGTGAGGCAGACCATTTCCTGTGCCTTGTCGATTCAAGGAACATTGATTATGACAAGCTTGGCAAGATACTTCATACAAAGTTCAGTATTGATGGTAAGGTAATCGAGCTTCACGGGCTGTGCGGCATATACATGGTGAAGGACAGCGAGCTTGATATTAACAGAATGTGTGACAGAGCCAAGATGGCAAAAGACCATGTTGAGGATATACATGTTAAGCCATATGCGATATATGAGCCATCAATGGTTGAGGCATATATGGAAAAAGCTTTGTCTGTAAGCAGCGTTAATAATGCAATAGATAATAAGGAATTCAAGGTATATTATCAGCCGGTATTTGACGTCAATACAGAAAAGATTGTTTCAGCAGAGGCACTTGTAAGATGGAAGAATCCAGAGCTTGGATTCATATCACCAGATAAATTTATCCCGGCCCTTGAGGAGACAGGTCTTGTATCAAAGCTTGATATGTATGTGTTTACTGAGACACATGCATTTATAAAGAAAAGAATTGAAGCTGGTAAATTCATAGTCCCAGTGTCAACTAACCTTTCATGGATGGATTTCTATGATACTGACATGATTGAGACGATGATATCAGATCTAAAGCAGACGAGCCATCCACATGGTTACATAAGATTTGAGGTTACAGAGACATCATATGCGGGAATGGCAGAGAAGAATCATTCAGTGCTTGAGAATTTCCGTAATATGGGAGCACATATTCTTATTGATGATTTCGGAAGTGGATATTCATCATTCAGTACGGTAACAGATTATAATTTTGATTTGTTAAAGCTGGATATGGGATTTGTAAGAAAGATTGGCAAGAACAGCAAGATTGGAAGCGTAATCCATTCAATTATTGATATGGCTCACCATATGGATATAAAAGTCATAGCGGAGGGCGCAGAGACAAAGGAACAGGTTGATTTCTTAAGACGTCACGGCTGTGATTATATTCAGGGGTATTATTATTCTAAACCACTTTCAATGGAAGAGTTTGGAGAAATGTTAGACAAGCAGCAGAATTAAACAGTTAATTTCGGTAAAATCCGCCTATCGTAGATGTGCCGCTGGCCAGGCATTAAGTTTTATAATCTAAGTCTGGTCAGCGGCATAAATCTTTTTATCCAAGGATTGGCTGTGTCACACATAAATCTGATTTTTATAATCTATTCTTTTAGGTAGTCTCTTCGAATTGATTCCTCTACATCATGGACTTCTTTCTCAAATTCTCTTGCTGAGACAAGTGTACAGCCCTGACCGATTATGATTATCTGTTCCTGACCGTCAGATGTGGCAACACGCACATAATCATTTCTTCCATGCTCATGTGCAAATTTTTCAATATATCTGTCGGCAGTTTCAGCTTCCTTCGTGTATACAACGTGAATATTGTTGTAATCAGAAATCTCTGTGTCGTGTCCTTTCACTCTGTATGCATCAAATACGACTATGAGATAGTAGTTAGTCATAGCCTGATAATTGCATAGAATGTCAAGAAGACGTCCTCTTGCACCATCCATATTGATAGCGGCAAGCTCATCAAGTTCTTTCCATGCATGTATTATATTGTAGCCGTCTACTAAAAGGTAACGCTTTCCTGTGCTTTGAGATGTCTCTCTGCCCTTGTAGGAGCTGTCCTTAGGATTGTAGTCGTATCTTCTTGATGAGAATTTTTTGTAGTGGTTTCTTGATGCTTCGCCATTCTTCTTGCTGTTAGAGTAGTAAGTGCTTTTAAGAATCGCATCGATTTCATCAGTTCCTATAGGTTCATCTGAAACACTCCGTCCAGAACGTCTGGCTTTCTTTAACTGTTCCTCGTATGCAGCGTATTCGTCGAGGGCAGGAGAGGTTCTTGCTGCAAGGACACTTTCCATATGCATATGTGAAAATACTTCATTCCAGGGAACGCTGTAGCCAGAACCACCGGCGCAGAATACAGAGTCACATGGGTTATGTGTATCACTTAATGGGTCATACATGCGTGCAGCGACAACTTCATCTGTGTTGTGGCAAGGCTTGTAGCCAGCCATGCGGCATGTGATTCTGCCAAGTCCTTTGGTGTAAGATGTAAGTTCAAGCTGGTAATCCTTAAATGTTGAGACAGGAACGGTTCCTGTTATGACAGACATGCCTGTTTCGCTTGCAGAGTCAGCAAGTGTGAAACTTCCATACATTCTCTCAAAATCTGTCATGGCACGTCCTACACAGTTAGTAGGAAGTTCAAGGTTAAATTCATAATATGGTTCAAGTAGGACTGACTGTGCCTGCATAAGTCCCTGTCTCACGGCACGGTATGTAGCCTGCCTGAAATCTCCACCGACAGTGTGTTTAATGTGGGCACGTCCTGTAACAAGAGTTATGCGGACATCTGTCAGTGGTGAGCCTGTAAGCACTCCGCGGTGAGTTTTTTCACACAGATGTGTCAAGACAAGCCTCTGCCAGTTCTTGGAAAGCACATCCTCTGGACAGTCAAGCTCATATTCAATGCCTCTTCCCTGTTCAAGAGGCTCTATAATAAGGTGGACTTCTGCATAATGGCGTAATGGCTCAAAATGTCCAACTCCTTCTACAGTATTGGCAATAGTTTCCTTATATACAATTCTTCCTGTTCCAAATGCAACATCAATTCCAAATCGTTCTTTAATCTGTTCTGTAAGAATCTCAATCTGAACCATTCCCATAACCTGAATGTGAATCTCTTTGGTAAGTTCATTCCATACAATGTGAAGTTCAGGGTCTTCCTCCTCAAGCATTCTTAACTTTGGAAGAAGCAGTACCGGGTCTACACCATTCTGTGGAATCAACTGGTATGTAAGTACAGGTTCAAGGACAGGAGCACAATTATCAGCATCGCTTCCTATAGACAAGCCTGCATACGTATTGTCAAGCCCGGTAACAGCACATACACTTCCAGCCGTCACTTCATTAACAGGTGTGAATTTGTCTCCATTATATATACGAATCTGGTTGACCTTGCCTAATCCCTCAAGTTCCATTCTGGCAGTGAGTTTTCCACCTGTAATTTTCATGTGGGTAAGTCTGTTTCCCTGCGCATCTCTTGATATTTTGTAAACTTTTACGCCAAATTCATCTTCATACATTCTGTCACAGATATATTCAGACAAACCAGATATAAGGCTGTCAACGCCAGTCATCTTAAGGGCAGAGCCAAAATATACAGGGAACAGCTTCCTCTGTGCGATAAGCATGGCTATCTCATCCGTTTCAATTGTCTCTCCGGCAAGGTAGCGTTCCAGAAGCTCTTCATCACAAAGCGCAATCTCTTCTTGTTCCGGGAAATTAAAATCAACAATAGAAGAAGAGAGGCGGTTCTTTAACTGCTCAAGGATTCTTGCCCTGTTAGTTCCGCTCTGGTCCATCTTGTTGACAAATATGAATACTGGAACCTGATACCTTTTAAGAAGCTGCCATAATGTATCAGTGTGTGACTGGACACCATCAGCACCGCTTATGACAAGGATTGCGTAGTCAAGAATCTGCAATGTCCTTTCCATCTCAGAAGAGAAGTCTACATGGCCGGGAGTGTCCATCAATGTAACAGGTCTTTCACCTATATTGATGTGAGCCTGCTTGGAGAATATAGTGATTCCTCTTGCGCGTTCCTGGGTGTCTGTATCAAGAAATGTATCACGGTTATCAACACGTCCTAAATGCCTTATGGCACCCGTGCTGTATAAAAGACTTTCTGTTAATGTTGTTTTGCCTGCATCAACATGTGCAAGCATTCCTATACATGTATTTATCATTATTATTGTTCCTGTTTATAATTAAAATGTATTTTGACCCCTTTGATACCAGATTGCTACG
>URGC01000139.1 GCA_900547255.1 uncultured Eubacterium sp.
CACGTAGCAATCTGGTATCAAAGGGGTCAAAATACCTTTTGACCCCAACATCATTGTAATATATATATGTTTATAAAACAAGGTTACGAATTTACTTTGTGTAGAAGTGATAATTATTCTGTTTGGCTTAATGTTCTTTAAGATGAGCAGCATATGATGTTTTGATTATTTATTTTTGCTGTCTGCATCAATTACAGATTGAATCTGCTTCATTAAAGAATCGTAGTTGTCCTTGTTATCAATTCCACCGAGCATTGGCTCACCAACAATATTGCCATTTCTGTCAACAAGTATTGTTGTTGGAAATGCTATGATTCCAGAGGCGTATTTACCAGCGTCAGAAGCAGAATCAATGGAAAGATTGCGGTATTCGGCACCCTGGCTTTTAAGAATTTCTGATGCCTCTTTAATAGCGGTTTTATTTCCATTGAAAGTTTCTGTGTTGATGCCTACAACTTCGCCGCCCATTGATTTGATGGCGTTATTTAGTTCATTGAGCTTAGACAGCTCAGCAACACATGGCTTGCAGCCGTTAAACCAGAAATTAATGACGGTTACAGCATTTCCAGAAAACAGGCTTTCATCAACTGAATTACCATTAAAATCCTGACCAGAAAATTTCTTGAAAGGAGATGAGGCATTGGAATTGTTATTCTGGCTGTTGTTGTTTGATGATGCGTTTTTATTCTGGATTTCTGCTATCTGATCCTCAATTTTTCTTATTTTATTAATATCTTCGGTAAGTGTTTTTAATTCATCAGCTGTAAATGAGGCTTTGTTTGATTCGATAGTATCAGCAAGATAATCAGCATAATTAGCATCTGGATTGGCAGACCCTTTATTCATCATGCCAAAGGCTTTGTTCCATACGGATTCATGCTCTGCAAAGAGCTGGTTTTCCTGCTGGTACAAATCGTCCAGAGAAGCGTTGGAAGTGCCTGCAGCTCCTTTTTTGCCGCATGCTGTCAGTAATAATGCTATACAGAGTATAAGAATAGAAATAAATGTTATTTTTGTTTTCATAAATAATTGCTCCTTTAATTAAAATATTAGTAACAGGTTTGAGAGTTACAGGTTAGTTGTGCTGATTGCTGCTGTCCTTCTTTTTACAGGCTTTTCCCATGAACTGGTAGTGGATTGCATCTTTAGGACAAGCCTTTATACAGTCTCCACACCGTATGCATTCAGCATGGTTGGGAGTCTGGCATACATCGACATCCATCTTACATGCCTTTGAGCATAGACCGCATCTGACACATTTGCTGCTTTCAACTTTTATATTAAGAAAGCTGACCTTATTAAATAATGAATAGATTGCACCAAGAGGACAAATCCATTTACAGAATGGTCTGTAAAATAAAATACTTAACACAACAACAGTAATTAAAATAATAAGTTTAAAAGAAAACAGCTTCCCCAGTGCAGACCGTATAGCAGTATTTCCGAGTGAAAGAGGTATAGCCCCTTCCAGAACACCCTGAGGACAAATATATTTACAGAAGAAAGGATCTCCCATTCCTATTGAGTTCGTCACAAGCATTGGAAGAAGTATAACGAAAACAAGAAGAATGATATATTTCAGGTATCTTAGCGGCTTCAGTCTGGCAGTGGAAAATTTTTTTCCGGGAATTTTATGTAGTAAATCCTGAAACCATCCAAAGGGACAAAAAAAGCCACATATAAACCTTCCAAGTATCACACCGAGTAAAATAAAAAAACCGGTTATGTAGTATGAAAATTTAAAACGGGATGATCCGACAACGGCCTGAAAGGCACCAATCGGACATGCTCCTGTTGCAGCAGGACATGAATAACAGTTTAATCCTGGTACACATACTGCTTTAGCTTTGCCTTGATATATTCTTCCCTTAAATAAATTCGAGATATGAATATTGGTAAGCAGAGTGGCAGCTGCCTGTATCCATCCGCGTATTTCTGCTGTTTTTTTTGATAGTAATTTCTTTTTCTTATCCAATTCCAACACACTCCAGACATAATTTTATTGCTTTGCCAAGCACGGCAGCCGCTTCCCCTCTGACTGCACCATAGCTGACCATAGTTATACCTATGATGAGTAAAACAATCTGAGATAATTTTTTGTATTTCAAAATATGACCGCTCCTTTGTTTGTTGTATTTATTGACCAGCTGACATAGGTATTATAAAATAACTGGTGTAAAATTTTTGTTAAGAAACAGGTGAAAAATTTGAGATTATTAATAGTTGAAGATGAGAAACAAATATGTGATGCGGTTGCGAAATGTCTGTATGATGCTGGGTACGAGGTTGATACCTGTTATGATGGGGAAGAGGCTCTTGAATGCATCCTTGCAGAGAATTATGATCTGATTGTCCTTGATCTGAATCTGCCTGGAATGGATGGAATGGAGATTTTAAAGGAACTCAGGCAGAGCAATGAGGAGACAAAGGTTCTGATATTGTCTGCAAGAGGACAGATTGCGGATAAGGTTGAAGGACTGGATGCCGGGGCAAATGATTATATGGAAAAACCATTTCATCTGCAGGAGCTTGAGGCACGTATCAGAAGCCTGACAAGAAGGAAATTTGTGCAGAAGGATGTGTGCCTGGAAAGCGGCGGCATAAAGTTTGATACTATAAAACGTGAGGTATATGCGAAAGGGAAAAAGGTTTCCCTGACAAGAAAGGAAAATGGTATTCTGGAATACTTGCTTCTTAATCTAGGAAGGCCGGTAAGCCAGGAGGAGCTGATAGAGCATGTCTGGGATGCATCTGTTGACAGTTTTAGCGGCTCTATCAGAGTACATATGTCTTCGCTTAGAAGAAAGCTTAAGGCTGAGCTTGGATATGATCCGATTTTGAATAAGGTTGGAGAGGGATATAAGATACGGGAGGAGTCCGAGAGATGAAAAAAATATCACTGCAGTGGAGACTTACCTGTATAATTGCAATATATATTGCGGTTATATGCGGATGTCTGACAATGCTTGTCTATAAAAATGGAGTGTATTATATTGATTCATTACAGGAGGCTGTTGAGACTCAGGGGAATGATAATGAAACAGATCCGGATGAACTATATATCAGTATCCCAGAGGATAAGTGGGGTGAGTTCGCAGATGAGTTTTCTGTCCAGGTGTATAATAACAAGGCAGATTATAAAAGAAATAGTTTGATAATTTCAGTGTTATTGACTCTTATTGGTGGGGGAGCTACATATTTTATAAGTGGGCGCGCACTTAAACCACTTAGTGAATTTTCTGATAAAATTGAAGAGGTGCAGGCACAGAATCTGGCAGAATCACGAATAGAAGAAGATAAGGTTAAAGAGCTGAACCAGCTCAGTGTTTCGTATAACAAGATGCTTGAACGCCTGGCAGATGCATTTGAGATACAAAGACAATTTACTGCAAATGCGGCGCACGAACTCCGGACACCATTAGCGCTGATGCAGGTACAGCTTGATTTATATAATTCTACCAGCCATCCAGGCAATGATGCGGATACCATGCAGACAATAAAGATGGTTACTGAGCAGAACGACAGACTCAGCAAAATGGTTAAGACACTTCTTGACATGAGTGAGCTTCAGACTGTGGCAAGGGATGACAAAATCATCGTTAACGATCTCGTTGATGAGGTGTTGGCAGATCTGGAACCTCTGGCACAGGAAAAGAATGTAAAGCTTATAGGAAAATGTAAGAACATAACTATGGTGGGAAGTGATATCCTTATCTACAGGATGGTATATAATCTGGTTGAGAATGCCATAAAATATAATCATTCAGATGGACAGGTTACAGTAACCGCGTACCAGAAGGAAAAGCATGTGTACATTTCAGTAGAGGATACAGGAAGTGGAATTCCTGAGGAACTAAGGGAGCGTGTGTTTGAACCATTCTTCCGTGTGGACAAATCCAGAAGCCGCGAGCTTGGCGGCGTAGGACTTGGGCTTGCACTGGTTTATGAAATCGTGCGGGTTCATGATGGCAGTATTACAGTTAAGCCTGCTCCGTCTGGAGGGACCGTTTTTGATGTGGTTTTTAGCTAATACAGGCTTAAACTATATACTGCATCTGGTGTGATATCGTGATTATTTTTCTGCCATTTTCAGAAGCTGTTTCCATGATGGCGAGAACATGTAATAACCAATCATTGCGAACATTCCGAAGCTGAAAGAGATTGGGAAACATAACATTACCCATGTTCCATCAAAGAATTTGTTAATAACATATGCACTTGGAATTCTTACCGCCCAGAGCATAAGGATGTTGACAATAGTTGTATAACGTACTTTTCCAGTTCCATTCACGATAGATATTATGCCATTGAATATAGCATAAAACCACTGTGATAAAAGCATTACGATAATGTGTCGGCTTGCATACATAAGTACCATCTCATCAGACGAAAAGAAACGGATTATTGGTCTGTGTATTGTAATGAAAAATAAACCGAAACACAGTGTGATAAGTCCCGAGCATAATGGGATTCTCCAGTGTCCCTCTTTGATTCTGTCATATTTTTTGGCACCATAATTCTGACCTGAAAATGTGGTGGCTGCCGAAGATAAGCCGGTTATTGCTATGTTAGCACAGCCTGTAATTCTTCCTGCAACGGCACCTCCTGCCATGAATATTGCACCCTGTGAGTTATTAAAAGTCTGCAGTGCAACATGTCCTAAAGAGTACAGAGAGTTATTAAGTCCAATTGGTAATCCTATCGCCAGAATGTCTTTCATCATTGTTCCGGAAAATCTCCTAGGAAAATATGTAAACTGCATTTCTGGGAATTTCTTTCTGATATAAACAATACTTACAATCCATGAAATAAACATGGCAATGGATGTTGACAG
>URGC01000140.1 GCA_900547255.1 uncultured Eubacterium sp.
GTAATCCTTGATTTCTATTATATTTTCCATACAGCCTCCTTCAAAATATTCCTATATTATATCTCTTTTTTTCAATCCAGCATAGCCAACAACAATAGACACTATAATTATTGCCATATCAATCAGCACACCTTGCATCAATCCTACTCCGGCAGGATTAATCTGATTCATTCTGTAAACCATCATATAATTTCCCGGCATGAACGGACTCATGTAAAACACTGACAATATATACACTGCCATAATACATATAAAGCTCACTGATGGAAGCACAAAGAATTCCAAAGCCATCTGTAACATGGACATAGCTATTGTCGTGAATATAGGAAGAACTATTATCATCACAAGTAATAATCCTGTCTGTACCGTTCCTTCTGCTTCTCCTTCAAACACACTGTTAATTATATCTTCATGTATTACTATTGGAGAACCTGCATCCATATCTTTAAAATGTATAATGCACATCAAAGCAACACCTATATAAAAGCATGCGTAATACTTTAATACACATAAAACATTCCACACACAGCTTGTATTCCACCATCTAAACTTACTTCCATATCGTATAAGCTTTTTCATTCCGTATCCGCGGAGGTCTTTTACTGCATGACCGCTTATAAATATCGCAATAATAATATTGATTGTAAGATAAGCCACTGGAACTATAAATTCATTATCAATTTCTGGATTAAATTCTCTGATTCCTTTAAAAATATACATAAGGCAATCGCCAAATGAACCACTATAACCATAATTCCAGAACTGATTAAGCGATTCCTGCCATATAAAATAGCTCTCTGTTATAATCATGGCAGCTATAACAGGTATTATTATCGTCATACATCTGAATCCTTTCTTAACATATCACGTTTTCTAAACAACACTGCTCCAACTATACACGCAGCTACCATCATGACAATCGGAAATATAATATGGTTGGCTACATTATAGCCTTTCAAATACATATATGGAGGGTTCATACTCATCTTATTAAAAAAAATATATAACTTCTTCTGCCAATAATTTTGCTCAAATAAAGCAAATGCAACCATAGCACCATAACCATATATAGGCTGTCTTAACCACCACCATGATATAATAATAAAAACCCCCATCACAAACACTTCTGCAAATATAGTCAAGATAAATATTACCTGTATAATCCATGTATCAATCCGAATAGTCATATCATATAAAAATGTATGAAATGCTTCACTATTTCTGTCAAGCCAGTTACATTCATATACACAGTTAAACGCTGCATATAATGTACATATTACAAAACTACAGACTGCAACAACCCCCGACAAAAATCCAATTTTCTTTATAAGGCGAATCCATAATTTTAACATACTTTCCTCACGTATCAATAGATTTATACGCCATTCATATTTAAGATTATATATAATATAAAACTCAGCAACCATAATTATAGGAATTTTACTTTCAGCCTGTGCATAACAGTAGACATCATTATAACAATAAATTACGCCCTCAGTTGTCATGTAAATAGAATATATAGTTACATGAATCACAATCAGTAACAATACCGTAAGCACAGACGAGATAATTTCATCTGTACTTAACCACCTCTTTTTCTGCTGTGATTTAACCATGATTCACCTCAAATTCCAGCCTTTTGACCTCTGGATACCACCAATAAACAAAATAGTAAGTATCTGAATCCAGCTTATTCATCCATTTTTTCTTTACAAGAGAATCTTCCACCAAAACAGTAGACAACGTAAATGTCTGTTTCTCTCCTGGCTTAATTACTGATTTATTACCTCCATCTTCTACCATCACACCATTAAAAGCACCACAGTTCCTGGCAACCATCACAAAATCATCAGTTGTATATGTTATATCGCTTAACGTAGTATTCTCAAATTGAACTTTAAACAGCAATGCTCTTATTTTATCAGTATCAGCTCCTTCTTTAAATGAGCTTAATGTTCCAGAATAATTATACATTTCCTGATATTCATTATAATTATATATTTTACACTCTATTGGTGTTATTTTAAGTCCATCTTCCACCGCAGGATTATCATATGTATATGTATGGACATTATCAGGTTCCGGAAATCTTTTATTAATATCATAAATAAAATAAAATGATGCTATAACACAAACCGCAACAACAAATGCTGCGCCACATATCCATCTCTTATTTCTAAATAACATCTGACTTCACCCCATTTGTGAAATATACAACAATCGTTGGTATTGTGACTATTAAAAATGTTCCAATTACATCATATGCTTTAATTATAACCGGTTCCGACATATCAACTATGCATATAGGATTAATATTAAAATAAATCCCCTTAAAAACTAAGCTGTCACGTATTATAACAAATGCGTACCATATTATAAAAGGTGTCATGCTAATTAAGAATACATTGTCTATAATATATGTAAAAGCTAAAACTATTGTTGCAAACGTTCCTGCAAAAGCAAAATTAATCACTAAGTACACAGCAATATATAACATTGGCTTATTATATAGCAGCTCTTGAAATAAAGCTGCCGCCGAATTAAATTGTCCATTTTTTATCGGATTCAATGCTGGTAACATGTAAGCCGATATCAACAGATTAAGCAGATATGGGATAACAATAGCTATTCCACCACTAATAAAAGTCACAATATACTTTGCAGATAAATAATCAATCTTTCTTGTTCTTGTATATACACTTTTTACATATCCCGATTTACAGTCCATATAATAAGATAATGCATGTGGCATCATAGCCAATATAGGTAATATCGTCAAAAATATCTCCTTATAGGGGCTGGCACCATTCATTCCAATCCAATATCCATATAAACTGCATGGTTCCCCTGTTTTGCCACTATAATGTCTAAGTACATTTAAAGCTCTTGGAAGCACTTCCATAACTATCTGTACTAATGATATAATGCATCCAATCAATATAGAAATCCAGAACATTCTGCCATTAACCATGCGTTCCCATTCAGTTTTAACTTGCTGTCTCATTATATCTCCTCCATATGCATTATCACTTTGCTTTACAGTCCAGCTTAATCATATAGCTTCCATCTCCAACAGAATTAACTCCATCTCCTGAATATACATCCAGAAAACCTGAATACAAATACAAATCATCGTTTTCAGAAATGTCTCCACTAAGCATAATCGCAACTACTGTTTCAATTTCATCACCCTTTTTAAATTGATAAATATTACCGTCTTTACTTTTTGAAGTAGGATTATTTATATATTTATTCTTATCAAATCCAATTGATTCAGCAAATAGCCTATTATATGCTCCCCCACTCGACTTACTAAAAATCATTGGAGCAATACACAAATTTTCATTTTCCTTATTGGCTGCTACATCTTTCAATTTGATTTTTATAAAAATATTTTTTACATTCTTAGTTCTTCCGTTGTATTTACCAGACTCATCATAATTGTCTCTTCCCGTTACAATATATTTTCTGAATTGTGAATTACCCGTTATATCATCAAGCGGCATAAGTGTATCACCCGTTATCCACGCATCTATAAGTGTAAGTTCATAACCACCATACATTATTGTTTCGCCTTTACCTGCTTCTTTAATCTCCGCCTGTCTGCCACTTACCCAGCTCTTAGTTGTATGAGGTATTGATTCCTTTGTTGTAGCCTCTTCCATATTCTTAGAACTTTTCTCTGCTCTGCTCTCATCAATCGCAACAGCATCATTAACAGATTGCTTATCACATCCTGCAAGCAATAACATACATGCAGCCATACCTATCAGAATAACCTTCTTCATATCTTCTAAATCTCCTTGTCTTTTTATAGAATGTAAGAGTTACTTCAACCATTATGTATCTTAGATGCTATCTGGGCTCCATAAACCGCTAAACTTTCCTACTCCTGAACCTGCATGACGTGCCTTTACATATGCATAATCGCCATCATTCTCATAAATATAGTTAGTCATTTTATACACAGTTCCATTAAAAAATTGATAACGTTTGCTTGATTCAAAATCAGAACTTGTATCTGAATTATATCCCCATGCCCATGCATAGTAAGAATCTCCTGGTGTATGACTTGAGTCGCAATACATATATACATATGTATCATCTTCTTTAATTCTTTCTGGTGTTGTCTGCCAATATCCATTGCCAAAATCAAATGAATAACGAGTATCATTATGATTATTTGCAAATACAGGCATTGCCATCGCTGCCATCAATACCCCTAAACTGATAAACATAGTTACTTTGCTCTTTATTGAACTTTTCCTCATTACAGTTCGTACCTCCTATCTGATTGTATAATGCGTTGAAGTAACTCTTAAAATAAGAATATCCCCTCTTTTCATTATATGAAAGAGGGGGTGGCACAAACGGTATTAATTTTGGCACAAGTGGTAAATTTTTTAATTTTAATCAACTATCTCTCCATCCTGAATCTGGATAATCTCGTCTGACAGATATTCAAGTTCTTCTGAATCATGGCACGCAATTATGCAGATAGCACCACGCTCCTTCTGCTCCTTTAAAATCTCACGAACCTGCATAGCTCCGCTCTCATCAAGCGCGTTAATAGGCTCATCCAATATAACAATATCAGGGTCTTCCATAATAGCCGCCGCTATTCCAAGTCTCTGCTTCATTCCCAGTGAATACTTTCTGTAGGTTCTTTTATCTTCCGGGTCAAGTCCGATTTTTTCAAGGGTCTCACATATCTTTTTCCTGTCTATCTTCTTCTGGATATCTGCAAGCACTTCCAGATTCTTTAATCCTGTATACCCTGGTA
>URGC01000141.1 GCA_900547255.1 uncultured Eubacterium sp.
ATGCTCATCTTGAGACACTTGAGAAGAATGGTTATATAAGAAGAGACCCTACTAAGCCAAGAGCTATAGAGATTATTGATGATAATTTCAATCTTACAAGACGTGAGGTTGTCAATGTTCCACTTGTTGGACGTGTTGCAGCCGGAGAACCTATTTTAGCTGTTGAGAATGTGGTTAGCTACTTCCCTATCCCATCAGAATATATGCCTAATGAAGAAGTATTTATGCTTACAGTCAAGGGCGAGAGCATGGTCAATGTCGGAATATATGATGGTGATAATATAATTGTAAGCAAGGCTGATACAGCAAGGAATGGCGAGATTGTTGTAGCTATGGTTGATGATTCAGCTACAGTAAAGAGATTTTATAAGGAAGATGGACATATAAGATTACAGCCAGAGAATGATTATATGGACCCTATTATCGTTCCAGACTGCCAGATTATCGGTAAGGTAATTGGCCTTGTACGACTTAATATCAAGTAAATCATATCAGTTTTATATAGAATAACGCCTGCCGTATGTGATATGTCCCCCCCTTTCACCGGATGTCCAGTAAAAGGGGGATATATCAATGACTATACAGCAGGCGTTATTCTATATAAACTTTTAAGCTAAATCTTCTACCTTAACTTCTTTACCATCTCTCCATATTCTGTCGAGGTCATAGAAAAGTCTGTCATCCTTGTTGAATACATGGATTATAACATCATTATAGTCAAGAAGAATCCATGTGGCTGTGTTATAGCCTTCTACGCGTGGCTCTTTGGCTCCGGCTTCATGAAGCTTTTCTTCAATGTTGTCTACGATAGCCTGAATCTGGTTAGAGTTGTTACCATCAGCAATGATGAAATAATCAGCGATAACTGATATATTGCTTATATCAAGTATTTTTACATCGCTGGCTTTCTTATCAAGCATGGCATCAACTGCAACTTTTACAATTTCTTTAGCACTCATATTGCTCATGTTACTTGTTCCTTTCGTTAATTAATTCCTGATAATATTCATAAGTTAATACAGTTGTCTCATCGATATCTGTATTATTCCTGTTAAGATAACTGATTGTATCATTGCATACATGATATATAGCAAGCTTGATATCATTGAATACAATCTGGCGTATCATATCAAGATTAGCAGCTTTATTCCTGTAAGGTTCAATATAATCAGCTATGAATAATATTTCTTCAAGAGTTGTCATACCGGGTTTACCTGTTGTATGACAGCATATAGCAGAGAGAATTTCTGTATCATCTATATCAAATTTCTGCTTTGCATATAATGCACCGACCTTGCCATGAAGCAGATATGGACTCTTCTTTTCATATTTGCTTATAGGGATATTGTTGACAGTACATTCTTTAATAAGCTCATCATCTGAAAGACATTTGGCACAGTCATGTAAAAGTCCTGCAATGTAAGCGCGTTCGATATCAACATCATATTTCATGGCAAGACATGCACATGTATTAGCGACACCTATAGTGTGCCAGTATCTGTTCTTATTGTCTTTAAGTATATCTTTTACACCTTTTTTTATTCTGGTTACGTATTCATTATTCATAATAATTGTCCTTGTATAATCCGGCACACAATCAGATTACATATAGAGATTATGTGCAGTAATATATTGATATACTGCGTCTGGAAGCATGTTATCTACATTTTTTCCATTATGAATCCTGTCTCTGATATCAGATGAACTTATGGGCATGTCATTCATGTGAAGAATATCAATTCTTGCATTATAATGTGTACGGAGATATTCAGCTTTCTGCTCAAGTTCGTCTGTTGAATGTTTATCTCTGTTGGCAGCTATAAAATGGCAGTTATTCATAACATACTCTGCTTCATGCCATTTATCAAGCGAGAACAGGGAGTCTGCCCCAATAAGAAAATATATATAGGAATTATCTTTTTTTAGATACTTTAATGTATCTGATGTGTACGTTGTTCCCTGTCTATCTATCTCTATTGTTGACAGACTCATATATGGATAGTCTTTAATTGCAAGCTCAATCATTGCGCATCTGTCAGATGAGTCAGCTATGATACTTGTATCCTTATAGGAAGACGGCTGACCGCTTGGCATGACTAAAATGTGTGGAATATTAAATTGCTCATGTGCGCATATGGCTATCTGTAGATGTCCAAGATGTATAGGATTAAATGTTCCTCCTAATATTCCAATCGTTTCCATATCATTCACCATTATTTCTTTTTAGCAGGTGGAAGCTCAATCTTTTTCTTATTGACAGATTCCTTGTAAAGAACAATTTTCTTGCCAATAACCTGAACAACCTCTGAATGAGTTCTCTCAGCTAAAGTGGCTGCTATCTCATTAGGATTGTCCTGACAGTTCTGTAAAACATTGATTTTAATAAGCTCTCTTGCTTCTAAAGCTTCAGCGATAGCTTTTGTGTTCTCAGGTGTCAGGCTGGCTTTACCAAACTGGAAAATCGGATCTATATTCATAGCAAGACCTTTAAGGTAAGCTCTCTGTTTACTTGTCATATTATCTGCCTCCTCATAATTAATCATAGTAGTCGAATTCAAGATATTCGCCTACACGTACAGTATCGCCCTCTTCTACACCGAGAGCCTTCAACTGCTTTAATATACCAGTTTCTCTTAAGAATCTCTGGAAGAAACTGAAGCCCTTCTCAGACTCAAGATTAGTATATCCGAGCATACGGTCAATTCTAGGACCATAGACAAGGAATACGCCATCATTATCCTTTTCAACATAGAATGCCTCATTAGGATTATCAAATAATGTATCAAGGTCTAATTCTTTTTCAAATGTAACCGGCGTATCATCCATGTTAGATAATAATCCGCTTACATGATATAACAGTTCCTTTACTCCCTGACCAGTTACAGCAGAGATTGGGAATACTTTAATTCCGTCCTTTTCAAATTCATCACGGAGCTCACCGATTGGGTCTTTTCCGTCATCATATGCGCCAAGGACATCTATTTTATTGGCAGCTATAACCTGTGGGCGTGTAAGCAGCTCAGGGTTATATGCCTCTAATTCCTTATTAATAGCTTTGATATCTGCAACAGGGTCTCTTCCCTCAGTTGATGCAGCATCAACCATGTGAATGATAACCTTTGTTCTTTCAATATGTCTTAAGAATTCATGACCTAAGCCAATGCCCTCTGAAGCACCTTCGATAAGTCCTGGGATATCTGCGATTACAAAGCCCTTTGCATCATCAAGGTCAACTACTCCAAGATTAGGATTTAATGTTGTGAAATGATAGTTGGCTATCTTAGGTCTTGCGTTGGTAACTCTTGATAAAAGTGTTGATTTACCGACATTAGGAAAACCAACAAGACCAACGTCAGCGATAACCTTTAACTCAAGTCTTATCCAGAGTTCCTGTGCATCCTGACCTGGCTGTGCATACTGAGGAGCCTGCATTGTAGATGTGGCATAGTTCATATTACCTTTACCACCTCTTCCGCCTTTAAGGATTGTTTCTCTTAAATTGCCATTAGACATATCAGCGATAACTTTATGTGTCTCATCATCATATATAACTGTTCCCTCTGGAACTTTAATTACAAGGTCTGCACCATCTTTACCGGTACATCTTCTTTTACCGCCCTCTGAGCCACTTTCAGCAACGTATTTGCTGTTATAACGGAAATCTCCAAGTGTATTAAGACCTTTATCAACTTCAAATATAATGTCGCCGCCACGGCCGCCGTTACCACCATCAGGACCACCATCTGGAACATAAAGCTCACGTCTGAAGCTTACATGTCCGTCGCCCCCTTTGCCTGATTTGATAAATATTCTTGCTCTATCTGAAAACATTTATTAATCTCCTATTTTGGATAAGACAAAACTAAAAAAGCTCCAAATCCGAAGACTTGGAGCTTTAAGGTACAATAATTATTCGTTAGAAGCAACAGGATATACAGAAACCTGCTTCTTATCTCTGCCCTTTCTCTCGAACTTAACAGTTCCATCAACAAGTGCGAATAATGTATCATCGCCACCACGACCAACATTAACACCTGGAAGAACCTTTGTTCCACGCTGTCTGTAAAGAATATTACCAGCTAAAACAAACTGTCCGTCAGCTCTCTTTGCGCCTAATCTCTTAGACTCAGAATCTCTACCGTTCTTTGTAGAACCAACACCCTTTTTATGGGCAAAAAACTGAAGGTTCAAATTTAACATAACATTACACCTCCTTAACGGTTATGGTTAGATGTTTGGGATTTTCTTTTGCAACCTGACATAAGCCAAGCTCCAGTCCATTAAGAAGAACCCGAACTTCATTAGAAACTTTTAAATCTTTAACAAATGGACTCAGTTTAAACTCAATAAGACCGGCTTTCTCATTAACGTCTGTAGTATATGTACAGTCACAGTACAAATCAATTGTATTAATTGTATTAATAACAAGAATTGATATGGATGCACACACTATATCACTGCCAGACTCTGCATAACCAGCATGTCCCTCAGTTCTGAATCCTAATATCTCACCATTAAGTGAGCTTTTATAGATTGTAGCATGAGTCATAATATTCATGCCTTTCTAAAATAATATTCACAAATACCTGATTAAGCGTTGATCTTTTCAATCTTAACCTTTGTGTAAGCCTGTCTATGACCATTCTTCTTGTGATAGCCAGTCTTTCTCTTGTACTTGTAAACGATAACT
>URGC01000142.1 GCA_900547255.1 uncultured Eubacterium sp.
GGCTGGTGGAGCAGGATATTACTTCTATTCTAAGAAGAAAAAAGCTAACTAAACAAAGATAATACATCATAAAATCTCTCAGGAGGCACATCGGATTATGTCCGGTGTGCTTCTTGAAATTGGGCAGAAATCTGGCTGGAATTTTGTTGAAATCTGTGCTGATTTATGCCAGTTTGTTTGACTTTTAACAAGTATATTGGTATAATCTAATAAATTATTTCGGGTGTGAATAATTGAATATCTTATAAGTAAAACAACTGGAGGGGATGCATCATGAAGATTCAAGATTTTTGCGATATGAAAAAGTTTGAAGATATTATGCGTAACTGGGCCAAGAGTACTGGTCTTGCCACTGTTGCAGTTGGTGCAGATGGTGAGTATATCAGTGAATGCTATAACTTTACAGATTTTTGTATAGGCCTTACAAGAGGTTCAGCGGAAGGCTGCCGCAGGTGTGAGAAGAACGACCGTGAAGGCAAGGGCGTATATTCCTGTCATGCGGGACTTGTTGATTTTGGTATTCCAATAACACTTGATGACGGAACAGTATTAGGAAGTGTTATCGGTGGACAGGTTTTACCTGAGAACCCTGATGAAGACAAGTTCAGACAGACTGCAAGAGAGTTAGGGATTAACGAGGATAAGTACATAGCCGCACTTCATAAGGTTAATGTAAAAACAAGAGAGGAAATTGAAGCATCAGCTAATCTTCTGGGAGATGTTATCAACATGTTTGTAAGAGCAAGTTATACATCTAAGATTAATGCAGAGATAATGGATGGACTCAAGGATGGAATCAGCCTTGCCGCAGAGCAGGTTGTCACAGCTAATGAGAATGTCAAGCAGATAGAGACATATAGCAGCAGACAGAGAATACTTGCACTTAATGCAAGCATTGAGGCTGCCAGAGCTGGTGAAGCAGGACGAGGCTTTGCTGTTGTCGCAGAAGAAGTCCAGAAGCTTGCACAGGGCATGGCTACAACAAGTGTCAATATCAAGAAGGTACTCGGAGAGGTTACCAATACTATCAATAGTCTTAATAAAAACGCATAATTACAGAATTCAAGGCTGTCGTACTAACGATTAAATCGTGAAGCGGCAGCCTTTTTTCTTGCCTAAATTATTGTTTGATACTATAATATGGTGTAAGTGTCAAAAGCCAAAGGTGCGGTTGTACCTGAACGAATGAGACTTTTGGAGTTATGTAGTATTAATGGATATGGAGAGAATTAATGGCTGGTAATAGTAAAAATAAATCTAACAAATATCTGCTCATTGGGCTGGCAGCGGCTCTTGTTGTTCTTGTAGTGCTCGTTGTTGTTTTTGTGAGGGTATTTGCAAATAAGAATAATAATGATACATCTGCAAAGGTCAATGTAAGCAAGGCGGGCTCTATAGTCAATGCACAGGTTGAGACAAGAGATTCTTCGTGGGATACACAGAGAGTTGATGCTACAGTTGAGATTCAGATGGATGATTTCGCGGCAGTGGTTGGAACACAGGTTAAGGTGGTCGCACTTGTCACACCAGTTAACACAGATTTGTCACTTACATGGAGTTCAAGTAACAATGGTGTGTTCACAGTTACTAATGAAGGTGTTGTTATTGTAAGAGGTACGGGAACTGCGGTACTTACTGCAACAGCAGGTAATGTGTCAGATTCTATCGTTATAGAGGGGGTTGATTCGGTTGCATCAGGTTCTGTCAATAATCTTCCAATCTATACAGCAAGCAATGGAGATATAGCTTATGCTGACGGACAGAATTACAATAATGGCAGTCAGGCTGAGCAGAATACACAGATAAGCTATGAGAATCAGGACAGTCAGAATCAGAATGGACAAAACCAGACTGATCAGAACGGACAGAACAATCAGGCACAGCAGCCAACTGACAGCAATTCTAATAGTAATTCCAATAATAGTTCAAACAATAATTCAAACAATAATTCAAACATTAATCCTACAGGCGGCAATGGAGGATATAACAGTAATAATATTGGAGAGGTTCTGCCTTCTAATGGATTTACACCAGTTATATCTAATGTGTATACATATGAGGAGAATGGACAGTACTATGGTGAGATAGTGACACAGCCTAATGTCACAATTATCTATATCAAGCAGAGAGGGGCAGGATTCGATTCCAGAGTTCAGTCTGTAATTGCCAGCATGATACCAGAGAGCTCTTCACAGGTGTGGAGTACATACCAGACAGCTAATACTGATAAAACATTTGTTGCAGATAATAAGAAGGTAAGAATAGTTGTTGCCGCTGGCGGTGGACATTCACAAATTGTAATATACAATTAGATTATATTATGGTACAATAGTTTAGAATATAGTATTTGTGAGAGGTGGAATCATTGCTTAATGAGAACAAGGTCAAGATGATGACCAAGATGGCTATATACGAGAAGAATGAAGGAAAGAAGATGTTACATAATGCCAGATATTACAAGGGCGATTATGTTGCGTTGGCTGCCTTAAAGAGTACAATTACAACTACATTAGCATTTATAATTATTGTTATTATGATTGCTATCAGCAATACAGAGACAATCATAAAGCAGATTAACAGCATGGATTATGCTGTGCTGGGCAAGAAGATTGCCGTGTATTATATTATATCACTGGTTGTATATGCTATTATTTCTGGAGTGTACAGTGCATATCAGTACGACAAATCAAGAAGCGGAATCAAGAGATATTTCATGAGGCTTAACAAGCTTGAACGATTCTATAATGGACAAAGAAAAAGGAAGTAATAGTGGAGGATATATATGTATTTTTTATTAGAATTAAGGGAAAAAATAAGAAAGATATATGGCGAATATAATGTCTATATCAGACCGGCGGTTAAATTTGTTGTTGCACTTGTGTCATTCCTTATGCTGAATATAAGCATAGGCTATATGACTAAGATTAAGAATCCGTTAGTGGCAATTCTTTTAGCTGCTATATGTGCATTTATACCGGGAGAATTTACAATACTTATTCTGTCTGTATTTATGCTGGCGCATCTGTATGCGATATCAGCAGAATTCTGTCTTATAGCGCTCTGTGTTATTCTTGTAATGTATCTTTTGTTTTTACGTTTTGCGCCTAAGCAGGGATATATAATAATCGCAACTGTAATGTTATGCGGACTTAAGCTTTATGCGGCAGTTCCAGTCATAATTGGTATAGGACTTGGAATATCATCTGTTATTCCGGTTTCATTTGGTATTCTCATCTACAATATAATAAGAACTGCAAGCGAGTATGAATCAGCTATCACTAATATGTCAGTTTCTGATACTGTACAGCAGATGTCATACATAGCAGAGAGCTTTGTCAATGACAGGGCATGTATTGTTATGATTATTGCAGCAGTAGTATCTATCATCGTTATAGGATGTATCAAGAATCTTGCAATTGATAATGCATGGACTTATGCACTTGTTGCAGGTGCACTTGTTGAATTCCTTATTCTTATGGTTGGAATACTTGCACTCAACGCTAAGCTTAACTATATCAGCATGTTCTTAGGACTTGTTATAGGTGTAGCTGGTGGATATGTATGTAAAGTTTTATTGTTCAGCGTGGACTATAAGAGAACAGAATACGTACAATATGAAGATGATGAATATTACTACTATGTTAAGGCAGTACCTAAGATAACACTTGTCAGTGAGGATGTTAAGGTTAAGCAGATTAACGGCAAGAAGACAAGAAAAGCAGACACAGTATCGAGAGCTTCGAGAGTATCAGACATAGATACGGATGAAGATGACGAATAATTGATAATTAATGTGAATGATATCAGAGGACAGGAGGTATAGGTAGTATGAGTACAATGAGTAGCTTTGCACAGAATTATCTGACAAAGCTGTATATGCCTAGAGTTGCCTGGACAGACATAATCGAGATTCTGCTGTTAGCGATAGTTATATATAATGTTTTAGTATGGATTAAGAATACCAAGGCATGGGCACTGTTAAAGGGAATTATAGTTGTTCTTATATTTGCGGTTATTGCATGGGTTCTTAATCTTAGAACAATCCTATGGTTAGCAAGTAAGACAATCAGTGTCGGAATTATTGCTCTTGTAATTATCTTCCAGCCAGAGTTGAGAAGAGCTCTTGAGCAGCTTGGACGAAAGAGAATATGGTTTGGATTCCTCAATGTAGGAGATTCCCACAGAGGCGAGAGATACAGCTCTAAGACACTCAATGAGATATTACGTGCTGTATATGAGATGGGAGCAGTGAAAACAGGTGCTCTTATTGTCATAGAGCAGGATATGATGCTTGAGGAATATATAAGGACAGGTATTGAGGTAGATGGTGTTGTAACAAGCCAGTTGCTTATCAATATATTTGAACATAATACACCATTACACGATGGTGCAGTTATCATAAGAGGAAACAGGGTTGTCTCAGCAACATGTTATCTTCCGCTTACAGATAACAATCTTAGCAAGGATCTTGGTACAAGACATCGTGCAGGTGTTGGTATCAGCGAGGTGACAGACAGCCTTACTATAATTGTATCGGAAGAGACGGGAGCAGTTTCTGTTGCTATGGGTGGAGAGCTTATAAGAGATATAGATGAAGATTCACTTCGCAATAAGCTTGAGTACCTTAGAAT
>URGC01000143.1 GCA_900547255.1 uncultured Eubacterium sp.
AATCCTCAAAAACATTCGTAATCCGCTCATTTTTCTTTGAAAAATGGCTACTTACATCACAACTTTAAATGATATACATCACAACTTATACTGTCAATGATACTATTTTTTCAGGTTGTGCCAAATATAAAAATATGATAAAATTTAAACATACAAACTTCGTGCGAGTAATAGAATAATATAGCGGAGATGAATGATTGGAGGATTATTATGTTAGGTAATGTTATCGTTGGTCAGTCAGGTGGTCCAACATCGGTTATTAACTCTAGCCTTGCGGGTGTATTCAAGACAGCCAAGGACAGAGGAGCTAAGAAAGTTTATGGTATGCGTCATGGTATCAAGGGTCTGTTGGACAGACAGTATGTTGATATGTCTGAGAAGATTAAGACTACTATGGATATAGAACTTTTAAAGAGAACTCCTTCTTCATATCTGGGTTCATGTAGATACAAGCTCCCAGAGATTAGGGATGACAAAGAAACTTATGATAAGATATTCCAGATTCTTGACGAATTAGAGATTAAATATTTCTTCTACATAGGTGGTAACGATTCCATGGATACAATCAAGAAGCTGTCTGATTATGGCGTTCTCATCGGCAGCGATATCAAGTTCATGGGTGTTCCTAAGACAATTGATAACGACCTTGCTGTTACAGATCATACTCCTGGTTTCGGTAGTGCTGCTAAATTTATCGCATCTACTATGAAGGAGATTATACGTGATGGTCTTGTATATGACTATCCAACCGTTACAATCGTTGAGATTATGGGACGTAATGCAGGATGGCTTACTGCCGCTGCTGCACTTGCCAAGGGCGATGACTGTGAAGGCGTAGACCTTATCTACCTTCCAGAGAAGACATTTGATATCGACCATTTCATGGACAAGATTAAAGAGCTTAACTCACGCGGACGTTCTATCGTAGTTGCTATCTCTGAAGGTATCAGAGTTATGGACGGAAGATACGTATTCGAGCTTTCAGACCACGTAGAATTCGTAGATGCATTCGGTCACAAGCAGTTAGCTGGTTCTGCTAAGTTCCTTGCTAACAAGGTAGGTGCAGAGCTCGGAATCAAGACAAGAGCTATCGAGTTATCTACACTCCAGCGTTGTGCTGCACATATGACATCTAGAACTGATATCACAGAAGCTTACAATGTAGGTGGTGCTGCTGTTAAGGCTGCATTTGAAGGAGAATCTGGTAAGGTTGTTGTATTACAGAGAGTTTCAGATGATCCATATATGTGCATCACTGCAACACATGATGTTCACCAGATTGCTAACATCGAGAAGAAAGTACCTCTTGAATGGATTACAGAAGACGATTATGTAACTGATGACCTTGTACATTATATCAAGCCACTTATTCAGGCAGAGCTTTCACCAATCATGGTTGACGGCCTTCCACATCACCTGAATGTTGAGATGTAATGTTCCGCATGTGGTGTAAGCTTATTGACGATTCACGCCATATAGTCAAACAGGTCACTATCGAGAACCCTGATACTGATATCAATCGTACTAAGAAGGTATTTGATGGTATTGAGGAGGCTTGTGTTAAGTTTGACCTTGGACAACCCATATGGCTTGACGCCAATATAGCAGAATTTAAAAGAAGAGCTAAAGTAAGATTCAATCAGGACAACTTCATTGAGCATATAGAATTTGCATATATGGAAGTTGAGGTTATTGAAGAAGATTAAGAATTGAATAAAGCCCCCCGGCAATCGTAGTTAATCTACAACCGCCGGGGGTCTTTTGAGGATAGTCTATATAAAAGTCATGTGTCTTATTTAATATAATCTGCCAGACTACTCAGCCTGATAAATTAAAGTCCCATGCCATGTAATAGATGCAATATCACCTGTATCTATATATGTTGGAAGAATCCATAATGCATCCCATTTTCCTGTATTATGGTTAAATCCTCCACTCATCTTATTACCTGCGTTAAACGTTGTTCCATTCTTCATAGTGATAAGCGGAGAATATGAGCCACTTCCTGAAAATCTTGAATCGTCTCCCCCAAGAGTAATCGAGCCTGTTAATGCAAGTTCAGTTGTAGATATCTTAACTGACTTAATATTAATTGATGTTCCTTTATAATAAGAATCATTAACAGTTATATTTGAATCATAAGCAATCGCTGTATCTGTTGAAGATACACTGCAGTCAAATGCCACATCACACTCATTACTGCTAAGCACTTCTTTCTTATTAGTTTCTAAAACCCTCTTCATAACAAGTGATGACAGGTGTGTATTATCCGTATCCGTATGAACACCTTTCTCTGTCTGTGAAAACGCCCTGTCAAAGTCTGCTGCATATGTTACCTGAATTCTTCCATCACCCAGCTTCTTTACTCTTATTGCTGTCGGTCTTCCCGTTGTAACACTCTGTACATTAACTTTTTCAAGCTCTGCTGCAACTGTATCATTAGCAGGAACTATAGTCATAACAAAACTCTTCGACTTAGAAGTTGAATCCTTAACTGTATATCCGGCATTGTCAATATAAGAACCTGCATACTTGTCAGAAAATTCAATATGCATCTTGCCAGGAGCTAACACAACATCAGAATCAGCGTATCCATACATTGAATTATCACCTGTAAATTCGTCTTCGCCTGCAAGTGTAACACCCTTAAACATATCTGCTACGCTGGCATATTTGAACCCAATTGATTCCATGATATCATAATATGATGTATAATCACCAAGCTTAAAGCTTATGGTAGAACCATCAAGAGTTGTCTTAGAAGGAACTGATAATGTTAACTTGATAGTTGCCTTAGCGGCATCACTCGCATCATCAACTCTCTGCTGCATGCAGTAATCCTCATCTGCTCTTACACTATTGCTGGTGTTGATTGTCTTGCCATCAACTGTAACAGTTATTTTGTTAAATCTGTCTCTGGCGATAACAGCAACCTTGTCCTCAGTTGTCTCATTAAGAGACGAACCATCGTTAGTCTTAACTGTAAATATGACATCTGCCTTGTTACCATCAACCACATATGAATCCATAGTAACTGTAATATTCTTATCGCTCTTAACGTCCTTGACATCTGTCATTCCGTCATATGTGTATGAATTACCATTATTATCAGTAATTCCGTCAGCATAATCAAGAGATGATGCTGTATTAGTTATCTGATATATCTTTTTAATAAGACTGTCACCTGTAACCGCATTATATGCATATGCAGCACCAGACGATAATACAACGATTGAGCCACAAGCTACTGCTGCTGTAACCCATCTGTTAATTTTTCTTGTAATCTTCTTAGCTGGAGCTCCCTTATGCTCTTTAGCAGCCTTAGAATTGGCTTTGCAATAATCTAAAGTTTCCTGTATAAGTTCCTCAGATGCATGAATCTTATCTAATTCATCTAACATACTCCCCATTCCTCCTTAATATTAGTCTTTAATAATTTTCTTCCGCGTAATAATCGTGTCTTAACAGTATTAGGGCTTATATCAAGTATCTTGGCAATCTGCTTGATATCTTTATCTTCATAGTAGTACAGATATATAACCTCACGATATATCGGAGCAATCTTTAAAACCTGTTCAAGCACTGTTCCGTGATAATCATATCCATTCTCTGCTGTCGCCGCATTACTCAGGAATTCTTCATGCTCAAGCAGCACGGAATTCATATCGTCAGACAGACTTACATGGCGATTCCACTTGTTCCTGTGTGTCTCACAGCATTCATGCATAGCTACTGTCAAAAGCCATGCTTTTACATGCTCTATATCGTTAAACTTCTTATTGCAGGTATATAATTTTAAAAATGTATTCTGGAAACAATCCTTGGCATCCTCATCACTATTGCAGTGAACCAGGCACGCTCTCAAAATTGTATCCGAATAAAGACGTAATATGCTCTCAAAGCTCTTACCTGCATATAATTCTTCTGAATCACTATTCATAATCTAATCTGCTCACCTCCACATAAGCTGCTGTGCACAACCTCTACACTTAATACACGGTAAAGACTCATAAAAAGTTTCATGAGTTTTGAAATTTTTCAAATAAATTTTGCAGCACTGGCTTGCACGCCTCTACAATTATAAAACTGTACCATAGCCCAGGGCGTGCATAGCGCATAGTACCCTGCAACGTTTCATGTCGGCATGTCGTGCAGCTCTTAGGTTAGTGTAAGACATAAAGCTAATCATAATGCTAAACCGTTCAAGCGAAGCGCGTTTTTAGCATTATGATTAAATAAGCTTATGTTGTACTAACCTTAGAGATGCTAGACACAAAGACCCAGAAATGTTGCAGGGTA
>URGC01000144.1 GCA_900547255.1 uncultured Eubacterium sp.
TGCAAGCCAGCTTGCACATTGTCTGTATTTGCTTATACGCACACTACTTGGTTGCCGCATAAAATGCCTCAATCTGAGCCTGCTCACTGCTAAGACCCTTTTCCTCCATCTGGACGATTGTGTTAAGCATCTTCTTATAATCATGAGGGATGATTCTCTTGAACTTTGGAAGATATTCTCCGAAGTTATCAAGAACCTCCTTACCCTTCTTAGAGTTAGTGTAAGCTACATGCTCTGTTATAATCTCCTTTAACTCAAGTACGTCATACTTGTCTGTTACAGGTTCCATAGATACAAGCTGTTTGTTAAGCTTCCTATATAATGTTGTATCTTCATCAAGAACATATGCTATACCACCGCTCATACCAGCAGCAAAGTTTTTACCAGTTGAACCAAGTACTACTACTCGTCCACCTGTCATGTATTCGCATCCGTGGTCGCCAACACCTTCAACAACTGCTGTTGCACCTGAATTACGAACGCAGAAACGCTCACCCGCAACACCGTTGATAAATGCCTTACCACTCGTTGCACCGTAAAGAGCTACGTTACCAACTATTATATTCTCATCTTCTTTATATGAAATTCCCTGTGGTGGATATACAATAAGCTTACCGCCTGAAAGGCCCTTACCAAAGTAGTCATTGCTGTCACCAACAAGCTCAAGTGTAAGTCCCTTAGGTATAAATGCACCAAAGCTCTGTCCACCTGCACCATTACACTTAACTGTGTATGTGTCCTCATCAAGGCTCTCGCCAAATCTTCTTGTAATCTCAGCGCCAAGAAGTGTTCCTAATGCTCTGTCTGTGTTAGATACATCAACCTCGATACTTCTCTTCTGATGCTCATCCATAGCCTTTTCAAACTTCTTAATAAGAATCTTCTCATCTATAGTCTTCTCAAGCTGGAAGTCATATACGTTCTTCTTGTTGTAATTAATCTTGCCTGTCTGTCCGGCAAATGGATTATTAAGAATGTTAGATAAATCAACCTTAGAAGAACGTCCGCTCTCTGGAACATCTCTCTGCTCAAGGAAATCTGTTCTTCCGACAAGTTCATCAACAGTCTTAACGCCAAGCTTTGCCATATATTCACGAAGTTCCTGTGCTATAAATCTCATGAAGTTGACAACATACTCAGGCTTACCTGTAAATCTCTTACGAAGTTCAGGGTTCTGTGTTGCAACACCAACTGGACATGTATCAAGATTACATACTCTCATCATTACACAGCCCATAGTTACAAGTGGTGCTGTTGCAAATCCGAACTCTTCTGCACCAAGCATTGCTGCTATAGCAACATCACGTCCGCTCATAAGCTTACCATCTGTCTCGATAATAACCTTATTTCTAAGGTCATTCATTATAAGTGTCTGGTGTGCTTCTGCAAGACCTAATTCCCAAGGAAGTCCGGCATTGTGTATTGAGCTTCTTGGAGCGGCACCTGTACCACCATCATATCCAGATATAAGAATTACCTGTGCACCAGCCTTGGCAACACCAGATGCCACAGTACCAACACCAGCCTCTGAAACAAGCTTTACTGATATTCTGGCATTCTTATTAGCATTTTTAAGGTCGTATATAAGCTGCGCCAAATCCTCGATTGAATAAATATCATGATGTGGTGGAGGTGATATAAGTGATACACCCGGAGTTGAAAGACGTGTCTTTGCAATCCATGGATATACCTTCTTGCCTGGAAGATGTCCACCTTCACCAGGCTTAGCACCCTGAGCCATCTTAATCTGAATCTCCTGTGCACTTACAAGGTATCTTGATGTAACACCAAATCTTCCTGATGCAACCTGCTTAATTGCAGAGCATCTGTTAAGTCCGTCAGCTCCGACTGTGAGACGGTCGTATTCCTCACCACCTTCACCTGAGTTAGACTTACCATGAAGCATATTCATTGCAATTGCCATTGTCTCATGTGCTTCCTTAGATATAGAACCATATGACATCGCACCTGTCTTAAATCTTCTGACAATTGAATCCACGCTCTCAACCTGGTCGATATTAATACCCTTCTTAGGGAACTTAATATCCATAAGGCCTCTTAAGTTCATGGCACCTGTCTCTTTATTAACAAGCTTAGTGTATTCCTTAAATATATTGTAATCGCCAGTTCTTGTTGCAAGCTGGAGAAGATGAATTGTCTGAGGATTGTAGAGATGTTCCTCCTTACCACTTCTCATCTTGTGGGCACCTGAACTGTCAAGTGTTGTATCTGTTGGAAGTCCAAGTGGGTCAAATGCCTTGTCATGAAGTGCTTCAACATCCTCCTGAATATCTTTAAGGCTGATACCCTCTATACGGCTTACTGTTCCAGTAAAATATTTGTTAATTACATCTGAATTAATACCAATTGCCTCAAATATCTTAGCACCCTGATATGACTGGATTGTAGATATACCCATCTTAGCTGCAATCTTGACAATTCCACCGATAATAGCTGCATTGTAATCATCAACTGCTGCATAATAGTCCTTATCAAGCATGTTAAGGTCTATAAGCTCCTGAATACTTTCCTGTGCAAGATATGGGTTAATTGCTGATGCACCATATCCTAAAAGTGTTGCAAAATGATGTACATCTCTTGGCTCGCCACTCTCAAGAATCATAGCCATTCTTGTTCTCTTCTTTGTCTGTACAAGATACTGCTGAAGTGCAGATACAGCAAGAAGTGATGGAATAGCCACATGGTTCTCATCAACACCACGGTCTGAAAGAATAATGATATTAGTTCCATCTCTGTAGGCTCTGTCCACCTCTACAAATAGATGGTCAATAGCCTTCTCAAGCGATGTATTCTTATAATATATGATAGGAATTGTCTCAACCTTGAAACCATCTACCTTCATATTCTTAATCTTCATTAAATCTGTGTTAGTAAGAATTGGATTATTAATTCTTAACACTTTGCAGTTCTCTTCTTTTTCCTCAAGAAGGTTACCATCTGTTCCAAGATAAACTGTTGTAGCTGTAACAACCTTCTCACGAATTGAGTCAATAGGTGGATTAGTTACCTGTGCAAACAACTGCTTGAAATAGTTAAACAATGGCTGATGCTTGTTAGAAAGAACAGCTATAGGAGTATCAATTCCCATTGCACCAATTGCCTCTGAACCATTGAGTGCCATTGGAAGAATTGATGTCTTGAAATCCTCATATGTATATCCAAATGCTTTCTGAAGTCTCGCTCTGTCTTCCTTAGAATGCATCTCAACCTTCTTGTTAGGAATCTTTAAATCCTTAAGCTGTACAAGGTTCTTGTCAAGCCACTCACCATATGGCTGGCTGTTAGCATATTCTGCTTTAAGCTTCTCGTCATCCACAAGTTCACCCTTTACAGTATCAACTATAAGCATCTTGCCTGGACGGATTCTGTCTTTTCTCTTGATTCTGCTCTCATCCACTGGAAGAACACCGACCTCTGATGAAAGGATAACATAGTCATCATTAGTTACATAGTAACGTGAAGGACGAAGACCATTTCTATCAAGAACAGCTCCTAACACATCGCCATCTGTAAAGAGGATTGATGCCGGGCCATCCCATGGCTCCATCATAGTTGCGTAATACTGGTAGAAATCTCTCTTCTCCTGTGACATTGCATTATTGTTAGCCCAAGGTTCTGGAATACATATCATAACTGCAAGTGGAAGAGGCATACCATTCATAACAAGGAACTCTAATGTGTTATCAAGCATTGCTGAGTCTGAACCATTAGTGTTGACAACTGGTGTTATCTTAGCCATCTCATCCTCAAGATAATCAGAATACATTGTCTCTTCTCTTGAAAGCATTCTATCTGCATTACCCTTGATTGTGTTAATCTCACCGTTATGAACCATCATTCTGTTAGGATGAGCTCTCTCCCAGCTTGGATTAGTGTTAGTAGAGAATCTTGAATGTACGAATGCCATTGCTGATTCATAATCAGGATCTTCAAGATCCTTAAAGAACTGTCTTAACTGTCCTACAAGGAACATTCCCTTGTATACAATTGTTCTGCTTGAAAGTGATACTACATATGTATCTTCGTTAGTCTGCTCAAAAACTCTTCTGGCAACATAAAGCTTTCTATCGAAATCTATTCCCTTACAGACATTAGCTGGTTTCTTGATAAATGCCTGCATTATATATGGCATGCAGTCAAGCGCCTTCTTGCCAAGCACCTCTGGGGATGTTGGAACTTCTCTCCATCCAAGGAATTCAAGATTTTCTTTCTCTACGATAATCTCAAACATCTTCTT
>URGC01000145.1 GCA_900547255.1 uncultured Eubacterium sp.
GTCGCCTGTGAGAAGAAATACACTCCCACCTGGATACCATTGGCAAGTGCTCCCTGTATGTTCTCATCAAAGAAAGAATCCTGATAAAGATTGGCATCATCTCCAACAGACCTTCCTCCACACTTGATAAGAGCAAAATCTATTCCAGATTCTTTAACCTTTGCCCAGTCGATTTCTTTCTGATAATGTGATACATCGATTCCATAACTTAAAGCAGCGTTCTCACGAAGTTCTGCTCCCTCTTCCTCAACAACCTCAACATTACCATGCTCACTGGCAGATGTATCTTCCTGACCTACATCAAGTGCCTCTGAACTGATTATCTGGGTTTCATCATCACTTTTTAACATATCAACAATCTCATTCTCTGATATGTCAGGCGATGCGTAATCACGCTTGATAGACTCAAGATACTGCTCATATTCAGCTTTCTTAATTGCTGATTTAACTTTGTATGAATCAACTGCATCATCAGTTGTATTAACCTGTTTCAGCGTTGATACACCACCAATATCTTTATCTGCCGCCAACGATGTATTGTCAGGCACATTAACCTGATACTGCTCATTCTGAATAGAGGCACTGGCTTTGAATTTCTGCTTTGGCATATTAACAGCAGCTACAGTTACTCCTGCGCCACATATTACAGTTCCACAGAAAGCAATAATTAACGCCTTGGAAAAACGCTCTGATATTATGTTAAGCATTCTTTTAATTATGTTCATTATACAATCTCACCCTGTACATTTACTGCCAAATATTTCAAAACTATTTAATATAGTATACCTTAAAGATAATAATTACAAGACTATATAGTTACGTTTATTGGTAAAATATAGCATTTTATGGGCTTTGCAGGCTCTTTACTATCCTCTTGCCATACATATGATATTCTCGATATTATCAGTATATGGAAACATGTCATATGTCTCCATATCAGTTATCCTGTAACCGCCTTTAATAAGTGTTTTAATATCTCTTGCCTGTGTTTCAGGATTGCACGATATATATACAACCCTTGAAGGATTTACCTTTAGAACCGATGAAAGAAAGACTTCTGTCGAACCACTTCTTGGAGGGTCCATTATAATGACATCTGCCTTAATCTTGCCTGCATTCTCTGACAGGAATTCTGTTGCATCCTGACAGACAAAATTAATATTATTAATGCCATTAATCTTTGCATTAACCTTTGCATCTTTTATGGCATTGGCATTAAGCTCAACTCCAATAACTGATTTGCAGTGTTTTGCGGCAGTTATTCCAATTGTGCCTATTCCACAATATGCATCAAGCACCACATCATCTTTGCTTATGGATGCACCCTTTATTGCCGCTTTATATAGTTTTTCAGTCTGGGATGGATTAATCTGGTAAAAAGAATCCGGTCCTATTCTGAATCTGTTTTTACATAATATATCCTCAATATAACCTTTTCCATGAAGCACAATGTTCCTCTTACCAAGCACCATGCTTGTATTATAATTGTTAATATTCTGGATAATAGTTGTTATCTCTGGATGACGCTTTAACAGCTCTTCAATAAAGTTATTCTTTGATGGAAATTCAACGCCGGCTGTAACTAAGACAACCATTATCTCATCTGTAGAAAAACCTCTTCGTATAAGCACATGGCGCATGAATCCATTGCCTGTGTCTTCATTATAAGGTCTGTATCTGAAAGACGAAAATAAATCTCTTAATGTAGCGATTATCTCATCTGCCTTTTTATCCTGTATCATGCAGTAATCAACCGGTATAATATCATGGCTTTCCTCTCTGTAACAGCCTGTTATCACAGAGCCGCCTGCGCCGCTTCCAACAACGCCATGAACCTTGTTGCGGTAATTAATTGGATGAAACATGCCAACAATTCTTCTGGTTGCATAGATTCCCTTAAAAAGTTCATTAACCTTTTTCTCTTTTACCTCAAGCGTCTTGTCATAAGGTATTCCAGTATAACAGCAGCCACCACAGTCATTGCTCACACTGCATGTTATAGTTCTGGTTGATTCATTATATTTTCCAGACATACTTCCTCCGTATATATGATATTCAAAACAAAACCCCTGAGATAAAATCCCAGGGGAAAATAATTACTCTTCTGATGATTCGCCGACAATCTTAACTTTACCTTCGTAAAGTTCCTTAACAGCTACTGAAAGAGGTTTCATATTCTCAGCATTATCAATAAGCTCCTTGCCGATAGCAACCTTTCTTCTCTCCTCGCTTGTTAATCTTACATCCGGATTCTTGCCATCCTTATCTGCAATCTTAGACTTTTCAACCTTCTCAGTTAAATATCTGGCATCAATAATCTGCTTAGCTCTCTCTGCTGTAGCCTTAACAATTGAATAACGGCTCTGGACAACTAACTGTTCTCCTTCTGCAACCTCGCTATTAATAACTTCCATTAACTCTGAATATGATGGATGTAACATAATATATCATTCTCCTTTTGAAAACTTTTCTAGTTCTTGTCTAATCTTGTTAACCTTGTCGATATTATGTGATGTCATACATCTTTCTAATATCTCAGGCACTCTGTGTGCTATGTCATTAATCTCAGAAACACAGTCAGAAACATTCTCATTAACTACAATATAATCATAGTTCTCAACGCCTTCTGCTTCTGTGCACGCCTTAGCAAGACGAGCCTTAATAACAGCATCTTCTTCAGTGCCCCTGCCCCTTAATCTTCTCTCCAGCTCGTCTGCTGATGGTGGAATTATAAATGTAAGGACAGCCTCTGGGAATATCTTCTTAACATTAAAAGCACCAACACTCTCAATCTCAAGTATAACATTATACCCATCTCTAAGCTTATTTTCTACATATGACTTAGGTGTTCCATAATAATTACCAACATAATTAGCATATTCCAATAACTCGTTATTATCAATCATGCTCTTAAACTCATCTGTTGTCTTGAAGAAATATGAAACTCCATCAATCTCGCCTTCTCTTGGCTTCCTTGTAGTAGCCGATACTGAAAGCGCGTAATCATCATACGTATTCATGATAGCATTAACAACAGTTCCTTTTCCTGCTCCAGAAAAACCTGATACAACTAATAATGTACCCTGATTACTCATAATGCACCTCATTTCAAAATTGCCTAAATTGTATTATATCGAACTTTTCTTAAACAATCAAGTATATTTTATTCAATATTCTGTATCTGCTCTCTTACCTTTTCAATCTCTGTCTTCAAATCAATAGCATGATTAGAGATATCAATATCATTAGCTTTGGAAAGGATTGTGTTAGCCTCCCTGTTCATCTCCTGGGCGATGAAATCCATCTTTCTTCCAATTCCACCATCCTGTGACAGACACTGTCTTGCATGGGCTATATGGCTTCTTAACCTTACCGTCTCCTCATCAACACAGATCTTATCAGCATAGATAATAACTTCTGTTGCAATACGGCTTTCATCAATAGTTGTATCACCGAGAAGCTCCTTAACCTTATTCTCAAGCTTGCTTCTGTACTCTTTCATTATCTCAGGACTTCTTGTCTCGATAAAATCAACATCTTTCTCCATATTATCAAGCTTTAACAATAAATCCTTTTTAAGGTTCTCACCCTCCGTTATTCTTGTCTGTACAAACTGTTCAGAAGCCTTGCATAAAGCCTTCTCTATGAAGTTCCATAATTCTTCCTCGTCCTCTTTTGCTTCCTCTGTAGTTATAACCTCTGGGAATCTTGAAAGGACTGATATAGATACGTCATTATTCTTGTCAAACTGTGCAGCCATTGAATCAAATATATTCATATATTCTCTGGCAAGGTCACTGTTATACTTAAGGCTTACCTTATTCTCAGCCATATCTTCATAAGAGATAAATATATCTATCTTACCGCGCTGTGCATATCTTTTTAACACTTCCCTGATTCTTGCCTCAAACACATTAAGCTTCTTAGGCATCTTAATACCTGCCTCAAGATATCTGTGGTTGACTGACTTCATCTCAACGCTTATCTTTCTTGTTCCTTCAGCTATTTCACAACGGCCAAAACCTGTCATGCTCTTTATCATTATAAACCTCGTTTCTGTACACATTACATATGTATAATTGTACCTTGTTATTTCCACCTATCTATCATATAATACGACTTAATATTTTATCATTTTTATGTACAAAGTACAAGACAATAGGCATCAATTTTGATATTATATATGATACCAGGGTCAAAAGGTCAGAAAGCCGATGCAAGCTTGCTTGCAAGAG
>URGC01000146.1 GCA_900547255.1 uncultured Eubacterium sp.
ATATAAACAATACTTACAATCCATGAAATAAACATGGCAATGGATGTAGCCATAGCTGCTCCTGCAACATCCATGTGCAATCCTGCTACAAATATAAGGTCAAACACAATATTGGATACGCAGGAAACAACCAGAAACCATAGCGAAGCCTTGCTGTCACCAAGTCCCCTTAAAAGACCGGCGTTCATGTTGTAGCCGAGATTTCCAAGTGTTCCTAAAAATACTACTCTTGTGTATATTAGAGCGGCATCCCATACGTCATGTGGAACCTGCATGAAACTAAGAATATATGGTGATGCAAACCATCCAAGAATTCCTACTGGAATTCCTATCAGGTATATAAATGTTATTGAAGTGCCGCATATTGACACGACTTTATCTGATTCTCTAGCACCAGAATACTGTGATATAAGAATAGATACACCAGTTCCTATTCCAAGAAATATACATAATAACACCTCTACAGGCTGTGAACTTGTTCCAACAGCAGCAAGAGATGTATCACCGCAAAATTTTCCAATTACAAGTGCATCAACTGTTGTGTATAACTGCTGCAAAATATTTCCAATAATAATTGGTATTGCAAACAGTATGATTTTACTCATGATACGGCCAGTTGTCATATCAATTTTATTTTTTTGTACTCCTGACATCATTAACTCCTTGTTATAAAATACTATGATACCATGGTCAAAAGGTCAGAAAGCCGATGCAAGCTTGCTTGCAAGAGGTTTTTTGACCCCAACATCATACTATGACTTTATTAAACATCTATAATAATACTGTGATTTTAATGTGTTTTCCATTGATTTATGGCATCGACTACAGAAAAAGTATTTTTTATGGAATAAAATTAGTCGGGAACATTTGTCGTTTACAGGGAATATTTGTTGAACGAATTATGTGGAACATTCCCCGGAAACCCGATATACTTATATTTAGCAAAATGCCGGGAGGATTCATCAGAATATGACATCATGTATTGTTGCATTTGTAATAATATTCGTGATTCTAAGGATGAGTTTGAAAAGATACTTAAGAGAGGCAGCATTTGATGTGAGGGGACGGGCTATGGTTCTGGGGAGGATTATAACTTATCCGGGAAAGAAAGCCAGTGGACGTGATATTATAAAGCTGAGGACAAGCCTTGGGTACAATCTTGTCAGGAGCTATAATGAGCTTTCAAAGCTTGGAATAGAAGTGGAAGACGTGCATGGATTCGTGGATAAAAGAGTGCGTGAACACAGAATCTGGTTGATAACGCTGGACACTTTGGCAACGCTTACAGGTTGTCAGGACGAGCTTCGTGGGCGGATTATGGAGATTAGCAAAGGGCACCTTTTCGGTCTGGATGGATGCCAGATTAAGCTGGGGTCTGAAGGAACATTTGTGGCATATATGGGGAAGAATAACAGGCTTCATGGAAGTGCTGCGATTGAGTTTGAAAAGCTTAATAAACAATACCAAGAAATCTTGAAAAAAACTGGTTAGGGAAGTATAATTGTCTTATGTTTAACAATGTGTTCTGGAAGTCTGAGGGGGATACATTGGAAGCCATATGTGTAATATTAATTTTAATTTAAAAGGAGATTGAAGGTATGGGACAGGTTAAATTTGATTATTCCAAAGCTATGGGCTATGTGCATGAGCATGAAGTTGAGTCAATGAAGGCAATTACAGAGAGTGCCAGACAGTTATTATTGTCAAAGCAGGGGGCAGGCAATGATTACCTTGGATGGATAGATCTTCCAGTAGATTATGACAAGGATGAGTTTGCTAGAATCAAGAAGGCAGCAGATAAAATCCGTAATGATTCAGAGGTACTTGTTGTTATAGGTATCGGTGGTTCGTATCTTGGTGCAAGAGCTGCGATTGAATTTTTAGGACATAATTTCTTTAATTCAGTAAGCAAAGAGATTCGTAAGTCTCCTGAGATTTATTTTGTTGGTAACAGCATCAGTTCTACATATCTCGCAGGTCTTGTTGATACTATCGGTGACAGGGATTTCTCAGTTAATATTATATCTAAGTCAGGTACAACAACAGAGCCAGCTATTGCGTTCAGAGTATTCAAGAAGATGCTTGAGAAGAAATACGGCAAAGATGGTGCTGCCAAGAGAATATATGCTACAACAGACAAGGCAAAGGGAGCTTTAAAGAAGCTGTCTGACGCAGAGGGTTACGAAGAATTCGTAGTTCCAGATGATGTAGGTGGACGTTTCTCAGTTCTTACAGCAGTTGGTCTTCTTCCAATCGCAGTAAGCGGAGTAGATATTGATGACCTTATGTCAGGTGCAGCAAGCGCAAGAAAGAGATGCATAGAGAATGATTTTGATAACAATGATTCTATGCAGTACGCAGCTCTTAGAAATATCATGTTAAGAAAGGGTAAATCAGTAGAGATTCTCTGTGATTACGAGCCAAGCCTTCATTACACACTTGAGTGGTGGAAGCAGCTTATGGGTGAGTCAGAGGGCAAGGACAACAAGGGATTGTTCCCAGCAAGTGTTGACCTTACAACAGACCTTCACTCTATGGGTCAGTTCATTCAGGATGGCTCAAGAATTATGTTTGAGACAGTTCTTAATGTTGAGAAGCCAAGCAGAGAGATAATTATCGAGGCAGAGGATGAAGACCTTGACGGACTTAATTATCTTGCTGGCAAATCAGTTGATTTCGTTAACAAATGTGCCATGAACGGAACTGTTCTTGCTCATACAGATGGTAATACTCCTAACCTTATGGTTAAGATTCCAGAGCAGACAGCATTCTATCTTGGCGAGCTTATGTATTTCTTTGAATTTGCATGTGGCTTATCTGGATATATCCTTGGTGTTAATCCATTTAACCAGCCGGGTGTTGAGAGCTACAAGCACAACATGTTTGCACTTCTTGGCAAGCCTGGATTTGAAGCTGAGGGCGAGGCTTTAAGAAAGAGACTTTAACACTGCTGTAAGGGTGAAATCTGTTCGTGCCTGCATAAACAGATTCAGAACCTCAACATTATAAAATAACCAACAAGGGGCTGTAGTAATGCAGCCCCTTAATTATACGAAAAGAGGTAATGCAGAATGAAGATACTTATGCTTGATACTGTTACATATGGAGATGACATTTCTCTTGATAAGTTTAACCAGCTTGGCGAGGTTATTACATATAGCAACAGCACGCATGAAGAGGCGGCAGCCAGAGTTAAGGAGCATAATCCAACAGTTGTTGTCACTAACAAGGTGGTTATTGATAAGGACATATTCGAGGCAGGAAGTGAGATTAAGATGGTCGCTGAGACTGCCACAGGATATAACAATATTGATATAGAATATGCAAAAGCACATGGTATAAGGGTTGCTAATGTCGCCGGCTATTCAACACAGTCTGTTATACAGCATACATTTTCACTTCTTTTCTATGTATTTGAGAAGATGAATTATTATGACCGATATGTTAAGAGCGGTGAATACGCAAAATCAGTGAGCTTCACACATTTTGACAATGTGTTCCATGAACTGTATGGCAAGACATATGGAATAGTGGGTCTTGGCAATATTGGTCGTGGCGTAGCTAAGATTGCCGCTGATTTCGGATGCAGGATTATATACTATTCAGCCAGTGGACATAAGCAGGATGTGCCATATGAGTGTGTTGACCTTGATGCATTTTTGAAAGAATCGGACATAGTATCAATCCATGCTCCACTCAATGATAAGACTAAAAATCTGTTTAATTATGACAATCTTAAAAAGATGAAGCCATCTGCTGTGCTTCTTAACTTAGGCAGAGGTCCAATCATCAATGATGCAGATCTTGCAAGAGCCTTAAAAGAGAACATTATCGCCGCCGCTGGTTTAGACGTAATAACCACTGAGCCAATTGCCGTAGATAGTCCACTCCTCGAAATACAGGACAGCGATAAGCTGGTTATAACACCGCACATTGCATGGGCAACATACGAAGCCAGAACCCGCCTCATGAATCTCGTCTATGAAAACATTGAAAGCTTTTTAAATGGCAAAGAGGAAAAGAACGTAGTGGTTTAAAATTATAAAACTGTACCATAGCCCAGGGCGTGC
>URGC01000147.1 GCA_900547255.1 uncultured Eubacterium sp.
GTTATGTCTTACAAGGACAACATGATTCATAAGGTCAGCTTCATTAATCTTATCTAACTGTCTGCCGCCGATTACAATATCACCTGTATATCCATGGTTCTTAGCTGACAATATGCCTGCTATTGTGCTCTTGCCGCATCCAGACTCTCCGACCAGCGATACAAAGCTTCCTGCTGGCAGTGACAGATTAATTCCTTTAAGTATCTGTCTGTCTTCTTCATATGCAAAATGAACATCCTTCATAGAGATGTCAAGACTTCCATCTGGAAGCATCTCTTTGCCTGTCTCTGGTTCTGGAAGGTCTAATATCTTAAATATCTTGTCACTCGCCGCCATTCCATTCATGGCTATATGGAAATATGAGCCAAGAAGTCTTAATGGCAGGAAGAATTCACTCGCAAGAAGGACTATGCACAATGTCCCCGCAATTGAAATATTGCCATGAAGAAATTCTGTAACCGCAACGGCCATTCCGACTGCCGCTCCACCATAAGCCACAATATCCATGACACTTGTGGAATTAAGCTGCATTGTGAGGACTTTCATAGTTATCTTTCTGAAATTCTGAGACTCAACATCCATGTCGTCAGCCTTTTTCTGGTCTGCCTGATATATTTTTAACGTTGTAAGCCCCTGAAGATTTTCAAGGAATGAATCTCCAAGTCCTGTATATATGCTCCAATACTTGTTGAGCAGTCTCTTGGCAATCTTTTGTACAACAACGATTGATACCGGTATAAGAGGTACGCATATAAGCAGAATCACGCTTGCTTTTACGCTTACATTACACAGAATTATAAACAATGTAACCGGTGCTATAAGGCTGTAGAACAACTGTGGAAGGTATTTTCCAAAATATGTCTCCAACTGTTCAACACCTTCTGTCGATACCTGGACAATCTCTGATGATGAAACCTGTTCATTATAGGAAGCTCCAAGCTTTAACATTTTCTCATATATTTTTTCACGCAGAATCCTTTTCACATCAACACATGCACGATATGAAAATTTTGCACCCATTTTCTCACACAATAATCTGATTATAATAACAAGTATAAGAACTCCCGCTGTCCTTACTACATCCCCTGTCGTAACTTCATGTAATGCTACGCTCTCTAACAGTCCAGCAATTGAAAAAACTGCTGCAACCTGAGATATCAGTGCTATCCACTGCCATATAATTATATACACAATGTATTTCTTTGCATGGGACAGAAGCCCCACAAGTCTTGTCTTTATCATATATTTTACTCACTTCTTTTATGTTTTTCTCTGACACTGCATATCACATGCCACATAGCAAGCACTGGATGATACAGAATCATTCTTGGTCCGGAAAATCTCATAACTGTACGAATCCGCTCGCGCATCTGCGGTTTGTAGCAATGCACCTTACAGTTGGCACAGAATGTCTTATTCTCCATAAATGGACATTTCTCGCTTCTTAGTTTAGCATAATCTGAGAGCTCCTGACAGACTGGACACATCTTTTTTTCCTGTCTGTTATACTCCTCATGATTCTTACGGCAGTATAACTTAATCATCTCTTCAACAACATACTGCTCTTTCTGTCTTTTTTTCTCAATCTTATTCATAGTTTTTACCTTTAGTTTTTAATTAAAATGCCATGCAGTGGATATTAAGCCACCGCACGGCATATATTAATGGGATATCATATGAAGCATTATAGTACTTCATAAAAACTTCTTCTACTGATTGCACCTATATCTTCAAGGGTATTAATCATTCTGTAAACAGTTGCAGTACCAATTGAACTATCCTTCTTAGATGCTTTGTAATAAATTTCCTTACAGCTTGTACAGTTATCTTCAAGAATTATATCAATAAGTATAAGTCTCTGTTTTGTTATTCTGCATCCGTTCTCCCGAAGTTTATTGATAATTACATCTCTTTCCATACGTCATCCCCTTTCAGGCTAATGGCAATGACCACCACAGCTGCCACAGTCACCACCGCAGGTGTGCTTACCTGCCCTTTTATCTTTAACCATCTTCCATATTATAAGTCCGACTATTAATACGATTATTACTGCAACTACTATAGTACCCATATAACCACTACCTTTCTTAATTAGTCTTCACATCAAGATTGAGCTTAGTGCTCTCCTTGTATGGTCTGAAAAGCATATAAAGGAATCCTATAACAATAAGAAATGCAACGATTGTTCCAAATCCAAATACACCATTTGTAATAAGATTGCCAATCTGATATACACAAAGACCTACAAGATAAGCAAAGCCACACTGATATCCGATTGCAAACCAGAACCACTTAGTATTGTTCATCTCTCTCTTGATAGCACCCATAGCTGCGAAGCAAGGAGCACAAAGGAGGTTGAAGCAAAGGAATGACATACCTGCTGCCTTAGTAAACTCTAACGCCATTGTTGCATATGTAGAAAGCTCTCCACCACCATAGAGGATACCAAGTGTACCAACGATATTCTCCTTAGCAACAAGACCTGTGATAGCTGCTACAGTTGCCTGCCAGTTACCCCATCCAAGAGGAATGAAGATCCAAGCAAGTAAATCACCGATTCTGGCAAGAATACTCATATCAACTTCATCTTCAGCAAGCATTCTGAATCCTTCATCTGTGAATCCAAAATATGTTGTGAACCAAACTACGATTGTTGAAAGGAGGATGATTGTACCAGCTTTCTTGATGAATGACCAGCCACGCTCCCACATGCTTCTTAATACGTTGCCAAGTGTTGGCATATGATATGCTGGAAGCTCCATAACGAATGGTGCTGGATCTCCGGCAAACATCTTTGTCTTCTTTAATATAATTCCTGAGCAGATGATTGCTGCAATACCGATAAAGTATGCTGATGTAGCAACTACTGCTGATCCACCAAAGATAGCTCCTGCTATCATTGAGATAAATGGAACCTTAGCTCCACAAGGAATAAATGTTGTTGTCATGATTGTCATACGACGGTCACGCTCGTTCTCGATTGTACGTGAAGCCATGATACCAGGAACACCACAACCTGTACCGATAAGAATTGGAATAAATGACTTACCAGATAAACCAAATCTTCTGAAAATTCTATCCATGATGAATGCGATACGTGCCATGTAACCACAAGCCTCAAGAAATGCAAGTAATAAGAACAATACAAGCATCTGTGGTACGAAACCAAGTACGGCACCAACACCGGCTACGATACCATCAAGGATAAGACCGTTAAGCCAGTCAGCGCATCCGATAGCATCAAGTCCGTTACCGATAAGCACTGGGATACCAGGAACCCATACTCCATAGTTAGCTGGGTCTGGAGCTGCACCGTCATACTTAACTGCTAATTCTATAGCTTCTTTAATATTTGCTTTAGCCTCTTCAAAACTATTGCCTTGACTTACGCAACCTTTAAGCTCGGGAACAAAAGCAAAATATCCGTCTTTATCTTTTTCTATAATAGCGTTTATTATCATTATTTAATCCTTTATTTAAGTTTATTCATTATATAAAAATTTAAATCATTTAATAATTTAGATTTATTAAATCAGATTTATTAAATTTAATAAGTTTAATAAATGAATCAAATTATTTAATTCGCCTATAAGCAAAGACTAAAATATATTTTGGAACATTATTATGAGGTTTAACGTTATTATCCGTTTGTTCTATTCTTTGATTTCCTTCATAAATAAAAGTTTTACGTGATGGATAAGGCTCATAATGACATCCGGAACCTTTATCAACACAATTATTATCATTTTTATCACTTCCACCCATTAAAGCAAATGCATGTTGAGAATCTCCTTTGCCTCTTGAATTGCGGCAGAAATCAACCCAAACCGGATGTTTATGATTTAAAATATTATTTCCTTTTAATTCAACTTTATATTCTCCTAACTCTTCACCTGTTTTATCTGATTTCTCCATATTTCCCATTGTTAGTTTATTACTCAATACATCATATTTATATCTTGGATATTTAA
>URGC01000148.1 GCA_900547255.1 uncultured Eubacterium sp.
GAGGAAGTGCATCTGCTGCGTTGTCAATTTTTACAACCGGTACGATACCGATTTTGCTGATTTGCTCTAATACTGCGTTCATAAATAACACCTTTCTGTCTTATAGACTAATAGTTATGTGAAAAATCTTCGCAGGAGATCCTGTCGAAAATATTTCTGCAAAATGAAACCAATACTTTTATGCCAGTACTTCCTTCACTGCCTCAGCGATCTTGTCACACTTGCAGTTTGCGAAGAAATACTCTTTAAACTTAGCACCGGATAAAGCACCCTTTACCAGTTCACGATCCAGATTCTTCAGGATGGTAACCATATCAGTATGCGTTACTTCCTTTACCTGATCCAGGATCTTCTTGTTGCGCTGCTCGGGAACCACTCTCTCAGGGGGATATCCACCGCCGCCGGGAGCACAGAACAGCTTTTCAAAGGTATACTGTAAATGCAGTTCACCGCCCCAGCCGAAGTTCTCAGCAAAAGGAAGTGCTACACAGTTACCGTCGTTTACCTGTGAGAACAGGTAAGCATCCAGAGGGGACTCAATGTGTCCGCACAGAACCTTAGGGAAGGAATTACATGCAAGCATGGCACCTTCGCCGGTTCCGCATCCGGTGATCACGAAATCCGCTGCACCGGAGTTCAAAAGAACTGCTGCCAGAATACCGTTCTGTACGTAGGTCAGGGAATTGGGATCCTCTGCGCCGCACATACCGTAGTTGAATACTTCATGACCCATGGGCTCTACTACTTTTTTAAGAGTAGCACAGATCATTTCATTTTTGGCAGCCTGACTGTTTTCATTGATCAAAGCTATCTTCATGAGATACTCCTTTTCAAACGCCACAACAGTCAGCCGCCGAAATTCTTCTGCGACTGACCTGGTGTGGGTAATTTATTTTGTTTCATGCCTTACGGTTTCCTTACGGTTTCTCACTCGTAAATTCGCACTTCGTGCTTTTCATCCGACTGTGCAAGCTTGTCGGATATTCGCTCGTGAGCCGTGCAAGGAAAACAAATGCCCGCTATGCGGTCGCTTGTTTTCCTTTTGCACGGGCTCTATTCAGGCTGTTTGCCGATGTAAGCAAGGATACCGCCATCCACATAAAGGATGTGTCCGTTGACTGCATTGGATGCCTCAGAAGCAAGGAATACAGCGGGACCGGTCAGCTCTTCGGGCTTTAACCATCTGTTAGCAGGTGTCTTAGCGCAGATGAACTGATCGAATGGATGTCTTGAACCATCAGGCTGTCTCTCTCTTAATGGAGCTGTCTGAGGAGTCTCGATGTAACCAGGTCCAATACCATTACACTGGATATTGTACTGACCATACTCAGAACATATGTTTCTTGTTAACATCTTTAATCCACCCTTAGCTGCTGCGTATGCAGATACTGTCTCACGACCTAACTCTGACATCATTGAGCAGATGTTAATAATCTTACCATGACCTCTTTCAATCATTGAAGGAATAATTGCCTTAGATACGATGAATGGAGCGTTAAGATCAACATCAATTACCTGTCTGAACTCTGCTGCTGTCATATCGCACATAGGAATTCTCTTGATGATACCTGCGTTGTTAACAAGGATATCGATAGGACCAACTTCCTTAGTGATCTTCTCAACTGTAGCATTAACCTGCTCTTCGTTAGTTACGTCACATACATAACCGTGAGCATCAATTCCTGCTTCCTTATATGCAGCAAGACCCTTATCTACTAATTCCTGCTTAATATCGTTGAATACGATTGTAGCCCCAGCCTTAGCCATTCCTGATGCGATAGCAAAACCAATACCATATGATGCACCAGTAACTAATGCGATTTTACCTTCAAGTGAAAAATTTACTGACATTTAAATTCTCCTTTTCTTATTAAATTTATAATAAAGCCCGAAAGCCTATTATCTTAAAATAAAATATGTAACGATTAACGAAGATCCTTCATATCAACATCATCCATGTCATCGAAATCCTGATTCTCACCAACCATACCCCAGATAAATGTGTATGCGTGAGTAGCTGATGCAGAATGAATTGACCAGCTTGGTGAAATAACTGCTTCTTCATTTCTCATAACAATGTGACGTGTCTCTGTTGGCTCACCCATGTAATGGAATACAACAGCATCTTCTGGAACATCGAAGTAAAGATAAACTTCCATTCTTCTATCATGTGTGTGACATGGCATTGTGTTCCATACACTACCTGGCTCAAGACATGTCATACCCATCTCAAGCTGACATGATTCAACCTGACCTGGAAGGATGTACTTATTGATTGTTCTGTGGTTAGCACTCTCAAGACATCCAAGTTCCTTCTTGTTCTCTGGTAAGATATCCTTAGCAGGATCAATGAATACTGTTGGATATGTCTTATGAGCTGGTGCACTGTTAAAATAGAACTTAGCTGGATTAGCTGCATCATCACTTGCAAACTTAATCTCCTTAGAACCCATTCCAATGTACATACCATCTCTGTTCTTGAACTTGTACTCTTTACCATCTACAGTAACAGTTCCGTTACCACCGATATTAATGATTCCCATCTCACGTCTCTCAAGGAAATATTTAGCTCTAAGCTCTGCACCTGCCTCAAGTGTAAGTGTATTCTTAGCTGGAGTTGCTGCACCGACAATAATTCTGTCAATCTGACTGTAAATTGTCTTAATCTCATCAGCTACAAATAAATCCTGAATTAAGAAATCATGTCTTAATCTATCTGTGTCATATGTTTTAACATCAACTGGATTAGCTCCTGGTCTAACTTCCATCTTGAAATTCTCCTTTGCTTTCATAATGAATGTATTGTACCACATTTTTGCAGATAATACAACAGCCATTAAAATACTTGACTGAATTAAGCAAAAAATCTATGCTATTTTCATATAAATAACCGAGAGGAATGTATATGAATAATTATTTAATCACTATACAGTATGATGGATTGGCGCATAAAGGATGGCAGAGACTTGCTGATACTGATAATACAGTCCAGGCAGTTATAGAGTCTGCCCTGTCTTCAATCACTAAGTCAGATATAAGAATCACTGGAAGCGGACGTACAGATGCAGGTGTAAGCGCATATGCACAATGTGCCAATTTTACCTGTAATGCAGAGATTAACGAAACACACCTTCATGATATCAATCTTTTACTGCCAGATACCATAAGGATAACATCAATATGTAAAGTTCCATCTTCATTTCACAGCAGGAAATCATGCAAAAGCAAAACATATATGTATAGAATCTCCCTTACATCAAAGCCAGATGTATTTATGGCAAAATATCTGTACAATCCGGTAAATGCACCACTCAGCTTGTCATATAATTGTATGGATAATATCAATATTGACCTTGATGCAATGAGAAATGCCGCAGATATACTGACTGGCACAATGGATTACAGTGCTTTTACATCTGACAAATCACCAGATAAATCAAAAATAAGAACAATAACAGATATAGACATTCATGTTGACGGACAAATCATGTCTATATCTGTTACTGGTAATGGATTTTTGTATAATATGGTCCGCATAATATGTGGCACACTCCTTGAAGCGGGGCTTCACAGAATCGACTGCAGGACTATATCACAGGCAGTTTCAACAGGCGACCGGACATTAGCCGGCTGCACACTCCCATCAAACGGACTTATATTAGTTAAATGTGTGTACTAAACAATACGCACTAAATGATAACATCGTTAATTAATGAAAGCTTATCTACATGCTCATCACAAAATACATATGCATTCTTTATCATATCAATAGCTGTATCTTTGCTGGATGCAGCATTGATATACATAGTTGCAATTGTATCTCCTTTATTGACATAATCGCCAATCTTTTTTGCAAGAACAAGGCCGACATTG
>URGC01000149.1 GCA_900547255.1 uncultured Eubacterium sp.
AGAATTACTGCATATACTGTGGTTTCAACTGCTACAATGATATTAACAGAAAGAAGCTCAACAGTGAAGAGATTGAGCATGAGATGAAGATTATTGCTGATTCTGGTATTGAGGAAATCCTTATGCTGACCGGTGAGAGCAGAGGCCAGAGTGATGTAAAATACATTGGAGAGGCCTGCAAGCTTGCAACTAAATATTTCAAAAATGTAGGTCTTGAGATTTATCCTGTCAATGTAGATGAATATAGGTATTTACATGAATGTGGGGCAGATTATGTAACGGTATTTCAGGAGACATATGATTCTGATAAATATGAGACATTGCACCTGTTAGGTCATAAGAGAGTATTTCCATATAGATTTGAGGCCCAGGAGCGTGCGCTTATGGGCGGAATGAGGGGTGTTGGATTTTCAGCATTATTAGGACTTGCAGATTTTCGTAAGGATGCACTGGCTAGTGCTCTGCATGTGTACTTTCTTCAGAGAAAATATCCATACGCAGAGTATTCACTTTCTTGTCCAAGACTTCGTCCTATCATTAATAATGATAAGATTAATCCTCTTGATGTTGGCGAGAGACAGCTTTGTCAGGTATTGTGTGCATATAGAATATTCATGCCATTTGTGGGCATCACAGTTTCATCAAGAGAGCAGAAGCATTTCAGGGATGGAATTGTAAAGATTGCGGCTACAAAGGTTTCTGCCGGTGTATCTACTGGTATAGGCGATCATGAGAGCAAATATACTGGCAAAGAGGATGCCGGGACTGGTGATGAACAGTTTGAGATATCTGATTCAAGAAGTTTTGAACAGATGTATGAGGATATGGAATCAGAAGGCATGCAGCCAGTTCTGAATGATTATGTGTATGTATAGAAATTGGTAATGTTAATAGTTAAACTGTGGGAAAAGGCTCTGGATGATTTCAGAGCTTTTTAAAATATACATAAGTACTTGCAAAAGAAATATATTTATGATATATTAAATATATAGTAATGCATAACTAAATATATCAAGGAGATAACATCGATGTTCAATAATGAATGACAGAACAAATAAATAATCATCAAAGAAATTATTATACTGATGCAATGCGGATTATAGAATCCAATGAATACACCAGACATCAGTATATGCAGCTATCTGATAATGAATCATGGAAGTCAAGATTCTGTGATTATCTAAGGGGAATTAAAACTCTTCCACTTCTTTATGACCCATTTTTCAAAGCGATATTCAATCCCGATACCAATAAAGACAGACTTGCGAAGCTTATCAGTGCTATTTTAGGACAGGAAGTTACCATTGTAGAGATACTTCCAAATGAAGACAGCAGCATGATGGGAACTTTGATTATTATGGACATACTTGTACGCATGTCAGATGGAAGTCTTGCTAACATTGAGGTCCAGAAAGCTCCATACCTTTTTCCAGCAGAGAGAATATCTTGTTATTCATCTGATTTGATGATGAGGCAGTATAATAAGATAAAAAATATGTATAGTGATGGAAAGAAGTTTTCATATAAGGACTTACATAGAGTGCATACAATTATATTCTATGAAAACAGTAGTGAATGCCTGAAAAGCAGTATAGATGAAAAATTATATTTCCATGTTGGCAAGACAAAATTTAATACAGGAATTGACATTGAATTGTTGCAGGATTTCCATCTTATAAGCCTTGACACATTCAAGGAATACCGATATCCTAACATTATACAAGGTGACACAGCAGTTACTGGATATGATTGTGATGAGTCGGTTTATAAGAATAAGATAAGCGAGGAAATGAAGAAAAATCGGCTTATGTTTCTATCATTATTTGTGACAGATACCACGGATAATATGAGCAGGTTATTATCAGTCTATCCAGAGCTGGAAGACATAGTGAGAGATATGGGACAATATCTTTCACGCCCAGGGGAGGTATTAAATATGTTTTCAGAGAGTTTAAGGATACTTGATAAGAATTCAATGGATTTACTAATAGATGAAGCTATGGAACGTGCAGAGAAGGCAGAGGCTGATTTAAGAAGGGCAGAGGAGGAAGCAAAGAGGGAGAAAGCTAAAAATGAGAAAGCCCAGCAGGAGATAGCTATGTTAAAACAAGAGCTTGCAAAGTTAAAACAACAATAAAAATTTCTTGCCCTTCAGATATATACGATATAATTTTGACTATGGGTTTTCGTACCAGTCGTGGTCTAATTCGATATTGTACAGCGGTGTCTGGCATGAGTGGTCAATAGGAATTGTTAATGGCAAAACTATAAGGGAAGGCTCTGGATTATTTCAGAGCCTTTTTAAGTGGAATTAATTTGTATTGCGGAATTGTCGTTGTATAGTTATATTTATAAATAGTGAATCTGTTTTGTTGCAATGATAAAAAAGTCTTATAAATAGAGGGGAAACATATGGAATACAGAGAAGTACAGCAGATTGCAAAGAAAACTATTGAATATGCAAGGACAATAATAAAGCAGGGAATGAATTTGTTAAAATTAAGGGAGTTGTGTGAGCAGAAGATGCTAGATTTGGGAGCAGATTCTTTCTGGTATTGGGATATTGGAGCTTTTATATTTTCAGGTGATGAAACTACAGTGTCAGTATCTGGGAAATTTTCATATTACAAGTAACAGAGTTATTGCAGAAAATGATATTGTTACTATTGATTTAAGTCCACAGTGTGAAAATATCTGGGGAGATTATGCCAGAACAATAATAATTGAAAATGGTACAGTAGTAGATAAATTTCAGGTGTCTAATGAGGAGTGGAAAAGAGGTTTATTAATGGAAGATAAACTTCATAGTGAAATGACAGCGTTTGTTAATATGGAAACTACATTTGAAGAACTTTATTATCATATTAATGAATTAATTTTGAATGAAGGTTTTATTAATCTTGACTTTATAGGTAATTTGTGACATTCAATTGTAAAGAACAAGAATGAACGTGTTTATACGGAAAAGTGGAATATTCAGAAGATAAGTGATGTAAAGTATTTTACATTTGAACCACATATAAGTGTTCCAGGTTCAAAATATGGTTATAAAAAAGAAAATATTTACTATTTTGATAATGGAAAGCTTGTGGAATTATAAAAATTGTATTGAAATAGGGCATTAAGAAAATATTTTAATTAAAAAGGAGATATAATCATCTATGTTGCCAACAAGAGAAGAAGCACTGAAGTTAATTCGTGATGGGTTATTATTTAATCCGGGATCTTGGGGAAAACATTGTTTAACAGCAGCACACTGTGCAGAAAAAATAGCAAGTGCATGTGGTGATATGGATGTTGAGAAAGCATATATATTAGGTTTACTACATGATATAGGAAGAAAATTTGGAGTGACATATCTGAAACATGTTTTAGATGGTTATACATATATGAAATCACTTGGGTATGATGAGGCAGCAAGAATCTGTTTGACACATTCTTTTAATAATCATATAGTTGATGAATATATTGGGAAATACGATGTTTCAGAAGAAGAGATGACATTTATAAAAACAGAATTAGATAAAATTGTATATGATGAATATGACTGGCTGATTCAGTTATGTGATTGTCTTGCAGGGGTAAAAGGTGTCCTTGATGTTGAAGAGAGAATGCGCGATGTAAAGAAAAGATATGGCTTTTATCCACAAGATAAGTGGGATACTAACATAAGATTAATGAAGTATTTTGAAAATAAGATGAATAAGAATATATATAATGTATGTGAGAAAGAAACATTTATACCAGAGGAGATTTAGAATAGAAGGAATTATATATGTTTGTGTGTGTGTTGATTAAAATATACATAAGTACTTGCAATAGAAATACATTTATGATATATTAAA
>URGC01000150.1 GCA_900547255.1 uncultured Eubacterium sp.
CACTTGCCAATGGTATCCAGGTGGGAGTGTATTTCTTCTCACAGGCGACAAGTGTTAAAGAGGCATATGAGGAAGCTTCATATTGTGTCAATCTGATAGACAAATACCAGATAACATATCCAGTTGCATTTGACTGGGAGTCATCTGATGGGTATCGTGTTAATGCGGCAGGTCTTAACAGGGACGAGCTTACACAGATAGTTGAGGTGTTCTGTGACACTATTGAAGGATGTGGCTATCAGCCAATGGTTTATTTCTGCCGTAATGACTGGTATAACATAGTCAATGCAGATGTACTTACAGAAAAATACAAGACATGGCTTGCAGTATATTATAATGAATATTATTACAAGAGTGATACATGGCAGTATGGAAAAAGTATTGCTGAGTTTGATTACAAATACGACTGCTGGCAATACGGCGTATCTGATTCAGTTCCGGGAATTGACGGATATGTTGATATGAATGTGGCATTTTTTTCGTATTCTAATTATGAGGTTAAGGGATTGCAGGAGCCAGAACTTAATATCGATTATAAAGATATTAAGATAAGGCATGGAGATAAATGGATTTTATCAGAAGGTGTATATGGCGTTAATTCATTAGGATATCCCGTGGATGTCAAATGTACGATAGGAGACACTGAATACACAGATACAGGCAGCCTTGCAACAGGAAAGTATAACCTTACATATTCATTTAAGGATCCAAGACGTGGAATAATTAAAGAAACAGCAACGCTTACAATATACGATAATGCAAGAATTGAGATAGCTAATCCGGTTCCAGTTATTAACGTAGGAGATAAATATGATTTTCTAAAAGGAATAACAGCATATGATTCCAGTGGTAAAAAGGTTGTGCCAGATTATCTGATAACATACAATGGAACAGCAGTTACCAATGTTAAGGATGCAGGTACATACAGAATTTCTTATAATTTTAAAGATGAGAATCAGGGCTTTATTACAGCGATAGTTAATCTGACAGTTAAAGAAAAGACAACAAATGCAGCAACAACAGGAAAGAAGGATACAACCAAATGATATTTAAGAAGAAAAGCAGTGACAGACATATTATAAAGAAATCCGGCAATTCAGATATTCATAATGTCCATGACAGGCTTATAGATAAAACGGAGATTCTTGAGCTTGAGGATATAGCTGACGAGAAAGAGCTTGATATTGATTTTGACATGGAAGATGATGTTATAGAGGTTAATGAGAGTGTTGAGCTTGAAGCAATTGATGAAGAGCCTTCAGATACAGAATCAGAGATTGAACTGACAGAAGAGCCAGAGGAACTGGAGCTTTCAATGGATGATGATATTGTTGAGATTGATATGGAAGAAGATTCTGATAGTGACATGTCAGATGATAATTCTGAGCTTGTGATTGAAGATATATCTGCTGATGAATCAGATAATGATTATCTTGAAGAGCTTGACGAGATTCATGCTAATGATATATCTGATGGTGCAGTTATTAATTTTGCCAAAAGATGGGCATTAGTATTATCTATGGCAGCAGCTTCTGTAGTTATAGGTGTTGGCTCTGTCGTTGCAGTAACTGTCAAGCAGAGAAAGACAATTACAGTTGATGCGGCAGCCACAGAGGAAGCTACAACAGAGAGATTTCTTCTTCTGACAGATGATTACAAGAATGTTTCATACAAGACAGTATCACTTGAAGTTGTTCCAGAGGACACAACAATCACAGTTAATATCATGAACTCAGAGTCAGCACCATGTACAGGTGTACTGTTCAAGGCGGTAGCTGTTAAAGGTGTTGTAGATGATAACAGGGAATTCCTTGATGAAGTTGTAACTCATGAGCAGATAGAGGATTTTGATACAAGTGACACAGTTCCATTTGTTCAGGCTAATGATGACGACATGGATGGAACTATCACATTCGATAATCTTGATGAGGATACATATACAGTAGCGTTACTCTCAGCATCAGGTTATAATCCGGTTGAGCCTGTTGAAGTATCAACAGTTAAGTTTGATATAATTGATAATATTATAGAAAAGGTTGTTGCAGAATCATCTACAACAATCAAGGAAGATCCGGAGAGCGGCAGGAATAATGCAGCAGCACAGCCTGCTACATCTGCACCTAAATCAACAACAGCAGCTACAACAGCATCAGTACCTAAGGAAGTAGAGGTTGTTAATCCTGTTAAGGTTGATGGCGACCTTGTATATGATTCAAGCTATGGTGATACAAGAGAATTATCAGATGATGAGGTTAAATCATATACTTCAACTGTAGTTAATGTTAAATCTGGTGAGGGAGTAGCCAAGTTAGAGGGTTATATATTAAGCACAGGTGAAAAGAAGATAGGCAATAATACAGTTACATATGTAAGCCAGATGTTAGTAAGTGACAATACTAATGTATCTTTGATAGATGGATTTGAATTCAGTATTATGCAGGCGGCAGATAATACATCTTCTGCATCAACTTCTAAGGCTGGAGCAGCAACTACTACTACAACAACTACAGCTACACAGGCTCAGACAACAACAAAGAGCCAGACAACACAGCCTACTACTAAGGCACAGACATCTGCACCAACTACAACACAGCCAACTACTACCCAGCCTACAACAGCGGCAAAGAAAACATACAGAGTTGTTAATCTTGAGCCAGTTGTAGAGAAGAAGACAGAGACTGTATATGATGATGGATGGCAGAATATTGATGGCAGCAGATATTATTATCAGGATGGCAAAGCATTTACTGGATGGCATGAAATAGACGGAATACAGTATTATTTCAGCAATTCAGGAGTACTTTCTTCAAGAACAGTTATTGATGTTTCAAGATTTAATGGTAATATTGACTGGAATGCTGTAAAGGCATCTGGCATAGATTATGCTATTATAAGAGTTGGATACAGAGGATATGAATCTGGAACACTTGTTATGGATAGAATGTTTGAAACTAATATGAGTGGTGCAATAGCTGCTGGAATTAAAGTCGGAGCATACATTGTAACACAGGCTGTTAATACTTCAGAAGCTGTTGAGGAAGCAAGCTTTATAGTTCAGGCATGCAGCAAATACAGCATATCACTTCCTCTTGTTATCGATGTTGAGACAGCAGGTGGTGGTTCAGGAAGAGGCGATAAGATAAGTGCTTCAACAAGAACTGCTGTAATTAATGCATATTCACAGGCAGTAAGAAATGCCGGATATACACCAATGCTTTATGCAAGCAAGAGCTGGCTTGAAGGCAGAATTAATACAGGAAGTGTATATTCTTCATGCAGGATATGGATTGCAAGATATAATGATACACTTGGTTATAGCGGAAGATATAATATGTGGCAGTTCAGATCAGATGGAGGCGTTGATGGAATTAACGGATGCGTTGATATAAGCGCATGGGTTAATTAAATAATACTAATAAATTGATTGGATGAATTACTATATGAAAATAATGTTTATTTCACTTGGATGCGACAAGAATCTCGTTGATACAGAGAATATGCTTGGTATTCTTAAGGATAAAGGCTTTGAGTTTACAGATGACGATAGAGAGGCGGATGTAATAGCAGTTAATACATGCTGCTTTATCAATGATGCCAAAGAGGAAAGTATCAATACAATTCTTGAGATGGCGGCAAGAAAAGAAGATGCAAAATGCAAAGCTTTAATTGTGTCAGGCTGTCTTGCACATAGATATCAGGATGAGCTTACTAAGGAGATTCCAGAGGTTGATGCCTTTTTAGGCACATCATCTTATGACAAGATTGCAGAGGTTGTATTGTCAGTTCTTGAGGGAAAGGGATA
>URGC01000151.1 GCA_900547255.1 uncultured Eubacterium sp.
GAGTAGTTAATTCGCTTTTTCATCTTTAACCTCCGACAAATATCCAGTCTGTTTATATCTTGCTTCAACTGTGCCCTCACTCCCTCTCTGCAATCCGGCTCTATCTTTTTTTATTCCCCGGTCAGATTGCGGATTGTATTATTGTTTTCCTTTATCTGCTCCGTTTCCTGTTCTGCCGCTATCTGCTTATCTAATGCTGCACTGTATTCATCCGCATCAATTGGCAAAGCTACAACCCTATCCTTCCATGCTGATAAATATGCACCATTTGTTATCTCTAATACATTAATACCATCCTGTCCAGATGCTGTCAAATCCTCTTTTCCTGCTACTGCTGCCGCAAAATTCTCAAACATTTCCACATATGGCTCCACTGCATGAGGATATTCTTCCACAGTGGTTGTAAATGTCATCTCATCCCTTGAGTTGACCTTGGCGCATTTGCCATATTCTCTTGAATCCTGCCCATAAATGGTTATTGTAAGCTTATCATCTTCCATAAGCACAGTTCCATGACTTCCCACTATCTCCATGCGTTCTTCCCACACAGCTTCCCCTGTTGTCAGAATAAATACTGCGCTTAATCCGCCTGGATAAGTCATATTAAGTGTTGCCTCATCATCGACCTTAAAATCATTATATTTTCCAAATGGAATATTTGCATAGATTTTTTCAGGCATACCAAACAACCACTGCCATATATCAAGAATATGCTGCCCCTGATTAATTAATGCACCACCGCCTTCTCCTGTCCAGCTGCTTCTCCAGCTTCCAGACTCATGGTAGTACTTTGTCCTGTAATATCTTGAATTAACAAGCATAATTCTTTCAAGCTTTCCAAGGTCGCCTGAATCTAATATTTCCTTAATTCTTAGATATTTTTTATATTTTCTTTGATGAAACATCATGGCATAAAGCTTGTCGGCTTTCTCTGCTGCCGCCTGCATATCCTTAGCATCTCCCACGCAAATTCCTGCTGGTTTATCGCAGAATACGTGCTTTCCAAGTGAAAATGCTTTAACTGCCAATTCAGGATGTGTCTTGTGCGGTGTTACAATCAGCACTGCATCATATCCATCTGGTTCAGAAAACATCTCATCTGCTGAGGAATATACATTAGTATAAGAAGGAAGGCTTTTTCTGGCCCACTGTTTTGCCTCATCCTTACGACATACCACCGCTGTAAGCTTTGCCCCCTTCACACTTCCATCGGTTAGCATTACCGCATATTTTCTACCCATACCACCTGTACCAACTAATGCTATTCTTAATTTCTCCATATAATTTTCTCCATTCTTCTTACTGGTAAGCGAACGCTTTATTTTTTACTCCTGCCAAGGCTGTTTCTTTGAAGTGACAGTCACCCCTGGTTTTTCCAACGCCTTCTGCATAAGTCCAGCCATATAAGCATCCGTCAAAGCATTTTTGAGTGGATAAATTTCCTTACCACCATCATTATATATTCCAGCACCAAGCATCATGGCTGCAACCGCAGTTTCATCCTCTGCAAGTCCACACAATCCAAGCTCGTTCTCAGCATCATATAACAGCTTTGTGTCTTTATTCTCAGAACACATTTTCATAATTACACTGGTAACCTCCGTCACCTCATTAAGATTAGGATTGGCATCACCCGTCGTAAGCTGTCTTTCTTTCACAACAATTTCCTGCTCCTTAGGCTGATTGTTTTCATCCATATACTGTACTCTGTTAAATGCCCCATCAACGCTTACAAGCTCGCCATTAACGCCCTGCACCTTTACATAATTACTTCTTATTTTTGAGCGGTACTGCTCTGAGCTGAAATCGTAAAATGCAGTTTTTCCACTTTCAAATTCAATAGTCATAACATCCCTGCTTTTTAAACCCACCCGTCCGTCAGTAAATCTTTCATATCGATTGGCTGTTTCTTTAACAGGATATGTATATTTTTTTCCTGTTATTGTAAATGTTTCATCCTCTGTATGGAGTATTTTCTTCATCAGGCTTGCGCCATGATATTCATGAGCCAGAGAAATATTAACATTATAAGGTTCTCCAATAATTCCACTATCTAAAACCTCAAGCATTGACCTGTAGGATGGATACATAAAGTACTGTTCTGCAACACACAGACGCCATCCCTTCTCTTTATGTAACTCCCAGAGCCTGCATAGCTCTGCTTCATCAACTGTTGGCGGTGTCTCACAAAGAACAGTAAAGCCCTTAGCCATCCACTCCTTAGAAACCTCCCCGATTGATGATTTGTTTACAGCAACCACCACGAAATCTGGTTTTATTTTTTCACATTCTTCAATAGAGGTCGTTGTATGTATGTTCATTTCCTTTGCTATTCTCTCTGCCTTTTCATCCGTTCTGCAAAGCATAGCCTCCAGGCTGAATATATGTGGAAGTGCCTTGGCTGCTCTCACATAATACATTGAACGCCAGCCTGAGCCTACTATAATGAACCTGTACTTTCTTTTACATTTACTATTCTCCATGTTAATCTCCATTCCTTGTTCACTATTCTTCGCAGAAATTCTTTGCTCTTAATGTATCAACAGTAATTCCGTGGTCTGTCTCATGCGCAAATCCAGAAACAGTAATTGTGCCGATGACTGTAGGACAGTTTCTTAATCTTATAGGAAATGCACCTCCAACCTCTGCATACTCTGACGGGTCAAGATGCCATTTTTCATCAATGCTCATCCCCATATCCTTAAGCATATAATGAGCCCACAAGGAACTATGACCTGTATACATTGCTGTGTTCTTTTTACGTTCAATCATAACGTCATTGCTGGCAGCGTTGCCGTCTGATGAATAATGAAATAATCTCCTGCCTGCTATTGCAATATCTATGCAGATTTTATTATTCCTGTTTTTCGCCTCTTCAATCAGAGCCATTCCAATCTTTAACGCAAGCTCTGAATCAAAATATTTAAACTGTAATTCCTTCTCCTGTGCTTCCATTTCCTTAGCTTTAGCTTTGTAGTCCATTATAAAAACCTCCATTCTCGCTGCAAACCGCAAATAAATATAATTTATCCTAGATTATTCACGGCTGAGCCGTGAATAATCTAGGTTTATTATTACTTTATACTATATTTCTATTAAAACAATTCTGATTCAAATACCTCCAACAAATTTGTTACCGCAATTACACCTTCTGGAACAGTCTTACCACTACGGTTTATCCATACAGAATAATTTCAAAAATGATACTGACTTGAGACTACAACTTTATAATTTACCTGCAAATCCCGGTTTTATCGCATTTTACTATATCATAGAGTCTCACTCAGTCTCAAATCTCGTGAGACTTCGTTGAGACTAACTTCGGAATATTCTTGAGTGAAAGTTTGGGCGTTACATTGAGTGCCAAATTTACTGACATTTACTTACCTAATTTTCCATTTCCCACCATTATCTGGACCTTTTCGTTCTATGATACCTTTATCCTTTAATTCTGATATATATCTAGCAATTGTTCTATCTGTGACATCTAAGGCTATTCTTAATTCATCAATAGAAATATTCGGGTTTTCCGAAATCATTTTCAGGATTTCACATGCTTTAGCAAGCTTCTTCTTAGAATACTCTGGCATTAACTTCTTAATTTTTTCTTCCGAAATTTCTATGACATTTTCTATGACATTTTCTATGACATTTTCATTTGCTTGTGTTGCATAACTAGAACCATAATTCAGATTATATAAAGTCAATATAAAATCATCATTATCTGCCTCAAAT
>URGC01000152.1 GCA_900547255.1 uncultured Eubacterium sp.
AGGATGGCAGATACAGTATTTGATCCAATTTGTGCAAGTATTATGGTTGAAATACTCAGCTAAGATAACAATGAGTGAATTAAATATAATAGAAATAGAGCATGGAATATCTTATATCACACCATTGGAATCGCCGTTGTCGTCTAATGTTGTGGTAATTGAGGAAAGTGATGATATATGGCTTTATGATGTCGGAAACCACCCGGATGTAATAGAGCTTTTGCAAGAGATTAATTGTGACAGTAAAAATATGAATATTGTGTTGTCACATTTTCATCCTGACCATATTGGCAATCTGGATAAAATATGCGGATTATGGAAGAATGATGAAGCGCAGGATAAAGGACATCCACAGATAAAAGACAGGATAAAAATTTATCAAGGGAAATATACTTATAAGCACACTAATAAAGGTGAAATTGTATCTGATGATATGTATATTGATGCTGGTTTTCATAAGTTTCATATATTTCAGCTTCCGTCATGTCACTCAAAAGGAAGTGTAGCAATGGAAGTAGACGGGAGATATTGCTTCCTTGGAGATGCATTGTATCCGGCAACTAAGGGTCCAGTAAGAGAATATAATAAAAGCCTTTTAAAAGAAGAGATTAATGCGCTTGAAAAGATAAAAGCACCATATTTTATGCTTAGTCATAAGGAGCCATTTGCACGACCTAAAAATGTAGTGATGGCGTGGATAGAGAAGATATATAAGGGGTTGTGATGAGGATAAGAAAGTACAAGTGGACTATGCTCATTATAAGTGGAATAATTGCGGGCATAGTATTTACAGGTTGTGTGTGGCCTGTATCTGAGGCAGAAGAGGATAATTCAATTAATTATAAATCAATATTTATTGAAAAGCTGAATGCTCATTGGAAATTACAGATTCCAGAATTACAGGATGGCAGCGATACGAAAATTAAAGAAGTAGGAAAAGGAACAGGTATTTCGTTTGACAATTATTCAAGTGAATATTTTTATTATGACGATTCAGATAGTGCATTTGTATTTAATACACCAGTCAATGCCCCCAAAACTGTTAACACAAAATATGCACGTTCTGAATTGCGGGAAATGATGGGAGACGATAAAACAGTGAACTGGGGCTGGAATGGCAGACATTGTCTTGATGTTGAAGAGGCAGTGACGAAAATTCCAGCAAATGGCAGAGTGATGGTATGTCAGGTGCATGGGATATATCCAAATGGTGATAATGGACCAGTTCCTTTGAAGGTAATATATGAGGGAAACAAAAAACGGCTTGCTATTACTTATAAAGCACATCCTCAATCATATGAAGACCAGAAAATATATTATTTTGACGAAGTAGAGCTGAACCAGAAATTCACAATATCTATACAGATAATTGATGGTACAGGTTATGTGTCAATTAGTAGTAATGGAATATCACAAAAATATGAATATAGTTATAATCCGCTAACAACAGGTTGGATTGATTTTTATAATTATTTTAAAGCTGGAAATTATATTCAGGATTGTGAAGATAATAGTGAGAATGCAGGCTCAACAGTCAGAATGTACAATATAAACGTAACACATGAATAATCTATATCATGAGTACAGCCATGATTTAACAAAAAATATTGTAATTGAGGTTAAATTGATTTACAATTTATGGTAGTGATTTTAAGGGAGGTTATAGAAATGGATTTTACAACATTACAGAAAGCTATGATTGATGCCATGAAAGCAAGAGATAAGGCAAGAAAGGATTCAATAGCAGTACTTGTATCTGCAGCTAAGAAGCTTGCTATTGATGCTGGATGCCGTGAAGATATCCCAGATGAGATGGTTGACCAGGCTATATTAAAAGAGATTAAGAGTATCAAGGAACAGATAGATACTTGTCCAGCGGACAGAACTGAGTTATTAGAAGAATATAATGCACGTCTGGCTGTTATGTCAGAATTCGCACCTAAGATGCTTTCAGAGGATGAGGTAAGAACAATTCTTAATGAGAAGTTTGCTGATGTTATAGCAACTAAGAATAAGGGCCAGATAATGAAAGCTGTCATGGCAGAACTTAAGGGCAAGGCTGATGGCAAGGTTATCAATGCGGTTGTAGCAGATATGTGCAAGTAGTTATATTTTAAATTAAAACCATTGCGGATACTTTTTGGTATTAGTAGTGGTTTTATTTTTGAATCTGATATATTTTTTTAGTATAAAAACACTTTAAGATTGCTATATTATTTAAGTATATCTGGTTATATATTTAATATATTTTATTATTGAAAAATATATAGTTATGTGTTATATTATAGCAAAGCAATTTTCTACATTACCTGTGCGGTCATTACTTGAGATACTTATGCTGTCGAAAATGATAGTATATGGCGGTAATGATGGCGTACAGGGTCTGAATACTTTGGTTTTTGTCTATATATCTTGAAAATCTTGCTTTTAAATCACAACAATTAAGGCAGGATTTTAAGTTAGTATATGGGACTGCATTACTAATATAAGTATGTATGGAATATCACTTAATAATCCTGCCAGACAAACTTTTAATGTTAAGGAGGAATCTTTATGAGTGGTAACAGAGAGTATAAGAGTGATGTGTTTAGTATGCTGATGCAGGATAAGAAAAGAGCATTGCAGTTATACAATGTGATGAACAATTCATCTTTTGAGAATGAAGATGAGGTTGAGATTAAGACACTGGATGGTGGAATATCATTATCCATAAGGAATGATGCAGCGTTTGTAGTGGATGCAAGACTTAGTGTGTATGAGCATCAGTCGACCGTATGCCCAAATATGCCAGTTAGAAGCCTTATATATTTTACAGCAATCCTTACTGATATGTTAAGTGATAAGGAAAATGGCAGAAAAACAGGCAGGAATCTGTATGGAAAGCGATTGGTAAAGATTCCGACACCACAGTTTGTTGTGTTTTATAACGGAGAAGAGAATCAGCCGGAAGTGCAGGAACTGAAATTATCGGATTCATATGAGAAGCAGACAGATGACCCGAAGCTGCAGTTGAAGTGCATGGTTTATAACATCAATAGTGGCAAAAATCGTGCGATTTTGGAGAAATGCAGCTGGCTTAATGAATATATGATATTCGTTAATAAAGTTCGTGAATATCACAATGGCAGGACAGATGAAGAACTCGTAATAGACATAGAGTTAGCAATAGATTATTGTGTAGAGCATGATATTCTAAAGGAATTCCTGCTGACACACAGGAGTGAGGTGACAAAGAATATGCAGTTGGATTATACATTTGACAGGCAGATAGAATTAGAGCGTGAAGATGCAAGAGAGGAAGGCAGAGAAGAAGGCAGAGAAGAAGGTAGAGCTGAAGGCAGAGAACAAATAGTTATTAATATGTATAAGAATGATTTTAGTATTGAACAGATATCAAAGGCTGTAGGAATCAGCATTGGTGATGTGAAGGGAATTCTGAATCTGGATTAAATCAATAGTAATGTGATGATATAACTTATTTGATGAACAATTAAATACCCTCCACCAACGTGCATGGAAGTGTTGGTGGAGGGTAATATTATTTTTTACTAAGCTAGTTTAACTTAGAATGTTTAACCAATATTCAGATATTGATTACTGAAGGAGTGAAAGAACACCCTGGTTAGACTGGTTAGCCTGAGCAAGCATTGACTGACCTGCCTGTGAAAGGATGTTAGTCTTGCTGTAGTTAACCATCTCTTCAGCCATAT
>URGC01000153.1 GCA_900547255.1 uncultured Eubacterium sp.
ACCATTTCACGCCCTGCAGCCGGGTCTATCTCAACGGCGCGCCCGTCGAGACGGAGTTCCGCTCGGAGGGACTGCTCTTTGTCAGGGAGCTGAAGCCAAGAGTCGGCGACGAGATCTTTGTTGCGCAGATCTCCATCAGCGACGAGACGCAGATCCTCAGTCAGACCAAGACCTTTGTGTGGACGCAATAGGAGGAAGGAATATGAAGGAGCTTGAAGCGCTGCGCGAACAGTTTCGCGGCGACCGCTTCGCGACCGAGCAGGCCGGAATCACGATCAGCGAGGCGCATGAGGGCTACGCGCTCTGCGAAATGCCGCTGACGCCCCTGCACCGCAACGCGCGCGGCACACCGATGGGCGGCGCGATCTTCACGCTGGCTGATTTTGCCTCGGCCGTCGCGGCAAATTACGGCCTGACGGATACGACGGTGATCTCGCTGCATTCTGATATCACGTTTCTTGCCGCCGCGAAGGGCGAAAAGCTGCTCGCGGAGGCCACGCGCGTGCGCCACGGCCGGACGGTCACGCTCTACGAGGTGACGGTCACAGACGAGCTTGGAACGCTCGTCGCGCGGGTCGGCATGAACGGCTATGCCGTCAAGCGTTAGCCAAATCGAAGAAAAACCCTCTTGACTTTATCGATTAAAAGTGATAAAGTATAGCATGAACAGAACGCAATGACGAAACCAAGTAACAGCGTGTGCAAGGGAAAGAGAACTGCCGGGTGGTGCGAGGCAGTCGAAGGAACTTATTGAACTCGCCTTGGAGCTGCTACCTGAAATCATTATGAGAAGTAGGAGTAGCCGGAAGCCAACCGTTATAGTGGACAGAATATAATGCAGCACATTTGTTGTACGTATTCAGTGAGTGCATAGCATAGCTATGAAGAAGAGTGGTAACGCGTGAGATTATATATCTTTCGTCTCTTGGCATATTATGTCATGGACGAAAGATTTTTTATTTATCCATGCTTTTATATGTTTATATGTATTTCCTTTTACTTGTTATGTGATTATTTTATTTTTCGGGAGGGTTTAATTTATGTTTGATTACAGACAGTACAAGAGAGGTTATTTTATGCCACCAGTTCCATGCAATGACTGGGTTAACAAGGACTACATTGATAAGGCACCATTATGGTGTTCAGTTGATTTAAGAGATGGCAATCAGGCACTTATCGAGCCAATGAATCTTGAAGAGAAGCTTGAGTTCTTTAAGATGCTTGTAAAGATTGGCTTTAAGCAGATTGAGGTTGGCTTTCCGGCAGCATCTGAGACAGAGTATACATTTTTAAGAACACTTATCGAGAACGATATGATTCCACAGGATGTAACAGTACAGGTTCTTACACAGGCAAGAGAGCATATCATCAAGAAGACATTTGAGGCAGTTAAGGGAGCACCTAATGCCATAGTTCATGTATACAATTCAACATCAGTTGCGCAGCGTGAGCAGGTATTCAGAAAGTCAAAAGAGGAGATTAAGCAGATAGCTATCGATGGTGCCAGGTTATTAAAGGAGCTTGCAGCATCTGAGGAGGGTAACTTCTCATTTGAGTACAGCCCAGAGAGCTTTACAGGAACAGAGCCAGAATATGCGTTAGAGGTATGTAACGCTGTTATTGATATATGGGAGCCTACAGCAGATAACAAATGCATCATCAACCTTCCATCTACAGTACAGATGTCACTTCCACATGTATTTGCTTCACAGGTTGAGTATTTCCATAAGAACCTTCATAACAGAGAGAATGTCCTTATATCAGTACATCCTCACAATGACAGGGGAACAGGCGTATCTGATGCAGAGCTTGCAGTACTTGCTGGTGCAGACAGAGTTGAGGGAACATTATTCGGTAATGGAGAGAGAACTGGTAATGTAGATATAGTTACATTAGCCATGAACCTTTATTCACAGGGTGTAGACCCAGAGCTTGACCTCTCAGACATTCCACATATAGCAGAGACTTATGAGAGACTTACACAGATGACTATAGGTGACAGACAGCCATATTGTGGTAAGCTTGTATTCGCCGCTTTCTCTGGTTCACATCAGGATGCTATCTCTAAGGGAATGCATTACAGAATCGAGAATGATGCTAAGCACTGGACAGTTCCATATCTTCCAATCAATCCAGAAGATGTAGGACGTACATATGATTCAGATGTAATCAGAATTAACAGCCAGTCAGGCAAGGGCGGTGTTGCATATGTTCTTGAGAACAGCTTTGGCATGGTAATGCCTAAGATGATGAGAGAAGACCTTGGATATGCTGTTAAAGATGTATCAGACGTACAGCACAAAGAGCTTTCTCCAGAAGAGGTTCTTGAGATATTCGAGAAGCGTTATAAGAAGTACACACCAGTATTCAAGATTTCAGAGGTACATTTCAAGCAGGAGAATGGTATAACAACAACTGTTACAATCGAGCAGGATGGTAAGAAGGTTGATGTAGAGGCTGTTGGTAATGGCCGTCTTGATGCGGTAAGTAATGCACTTTGTAAGCATTTTAACAAGCCATGTGAGGTATGCTGCTATGAGGAGCACACTCTTAACAATAAGGGTTCAGAGTCAAGTGCTATCGCATATGTAGGTATCACAGGTGAGGATAACAAGCAGTACTTCGGAGCAGGTATCGACCACGATATCATCCGTGCATCAATAGATGCCATGGAATCAGCTATGAACAGAAGTCTTTCTTCTAAGTAATCACAGATTAATCTGATAAATATGAATTGATGAACAGCCAGTGCTGTGGCGCGGTATTGCCATAGGCTGGCTGTTTTTTTGCGAAAACACATATTGATGATTTAAAATATTGATGATACAATATATAGTATGTTTTAAAATAGTAATAAAATGCAATAAAAAGGCTGGATATATATGAAATCAATAATATTAGCATCGGGTTCTCCCAGAAGAAGGGAGCTTCTGTTACAGATTGGATTAAAGTATGTCGTTATGACAAGTGATACAGATGAGACAACTTCTAAAGAGATACCTTATGAGGTTGTTATGGAGCTTTCCTTGAAGAAAGCAAGGGCTGTGTATGATAAGCTGGATGATTATGCCAAAGATAACAGCATTGTGATAGGGGCAGATACGATAGTAAGTTTCAATGACACAATACTTTTAAAGCCTAAGTCAGAGCAGGAGGCATTTGAAACTCTTAAATCATTGTCTGGACAGACACATCAGGTCTATACAGGGGTATCAATTGTATCTTCTGGCGGGATTCATTCGTTCTATGAAAAGACAGATGTTGAATTTTATAAGCTGAGTGATTCTGAGATAAAAGAGTACATTGATACGAAAGACCCGATGGACAAGGCGGGCTCATATGGAATACAGGGCATGTTTGCCAGATATGTTAAAGGAATTGACGGAGACTATAACAATGTAGTCGGACTTCCAGTTGGAAGACTGTATCAGGAGATTAAAGAGTTTTTGTAATTGGATATATTGTAAAGAGGAATATATGATTAAATTTATAGCAAGTGATCTGGATGGAACAATTCTACGCAATGGCGCACAGAGTGTTGATGATTCACTTATTGATGTTGTAAGAAAGCTTATAGCAGAAGGCGTTATATTTGCGCCAGCGAGCGGCAGACAGGTGGAGAGCCTTAGAATGTTGTTTGCACCAGTGGCAGATGAGCTTATGTATATAGCGGAGAATGGCGCATTAGTTAAATATAAAGATAAGACAAT
>URGC01000154.1 GCA_900547255.1 uncultured Eubacterium sp.
GGAAGCCATGAGTACCACAGCCTTAGTCAATGCAGTTATTAACGGGCTTGGGATTGCAGTATTGCCGCATCGCATGGTAATCGGGCCAATGGAGAGGGGGCTTGTTGTTGCAGTCCATGTAAAAGGGCTTAGTTTCAAACGGAAATTTCATATCATCTATCATAAAGAAAAATTTCTTACTTCATCAGCCAAAGCCTTTCTTGATTTATGCCGAAACTATGAAATGGACTATCCGCTTCCACGGTATAACGGGCTATATTAAAACTAAAATGAAAAGTTACATCAAAAAGAGTACGGAATAGTGGGTGCTGTCATATCTGTGATACTACAGCCTGTAATCGCCTGGCGCATATACAACAGCCGTACTATTCACTGTCCTTACAGCAATCGATGCGTCAGTCCCATCAATGTTAAGCACTCTGGCAATGGATTATATCAATGGCGGCTATTGTTAAGATTGCTAAAAAGATATCAATAGAAAAAGTTATACTTGTAAGCAGCATCTCATTCACATTGAAAGCTGCCGCATGACAGTGCCATAGGCCAGTCACTAATCGGCTCATGTACACTTGGTCTTGGTGGTACACTCGGCAATATCATTGGCGGTCTTGTCATTGATATTGCCGGTCTTACACCAACACTTATATTCTCTGCCATACTAAGTACATGTGGCACTGTAGTCATGTTCATGGCTATGAGAGTTATTAAGATCTGTAATCGCCATTAATCTTTACATAATCATATGTGAGATCACATCCCCATGCCTTAGCTTTGGCATCGCCCTGTTTAAGGTCGATGTTGATGTGTATCTCATCTTCTGCAAGAATCTTTGCAGCCTCATCCTCTGAGAACTCTATACCAGAACCATTCTCGCATACTTTGATTGAACCAGCCTTAGAAGCCATCCATACGTCAACCTTGTCTATATCGAATTCTGCTTCTGCATATCCAATCGCGCAAAGGATTCTTCCCCAGTTCGCATCCTCACCGAATATAGCACATTTAAGAAGTGGTGAACGGATTACTGACTTTGCAACAATAATAGCTGTATCAATATCAGGGCAGCCCTTGCAGTAACACTCAACAAGCTTAGTTGCGCCCTCTCCATCTGCAGCTAACATTCTTGTCATATTCATCATAACAATGTAAAGTGCCTGCTTGAATATCTCATAATCAGCACCCTCTGATGTAATTTTGTTATTGCCGGCAAGTCCATTAGCCATAACTGTAGCAGTATCATTAGTTGATGTGTCTCCATCAATGCTCAGACAGTTATATGTAACCTTAACCACATCGCTTAAAGCCTTCTGTATCATCTCTGATGATATTGCAACATCTGATGTAATGAAGTTAAGAGTTGTAGCCATATTAGGATGAATCATTCCACTACCCTTAGCCATTCCTCCAAGTCTGCATATTCTGCCATCAATAACAAATTCAACTGCAACCTGCTTAGGAACTGTATCTGTAGTCATGATTGCATTAACAGCCCTGTCATTGCCATCTCTTGTAAGTCCTTCTACAAGAGGCTTCATATAATTCTTAAATGGCTCTATTGAAAGTCTCTGTCCTATGACACCTGTTGAACCAACAATAATCTCGTCAGCACTGATTCCAAGCTCCTTGGCTGCAAGTTTACTTGACTCCTCTGCGATATCCTCTCCATCAAAATTACATGTATTGGCATTCTTAGAATTGACAAGCACAGCTCTTGCAATACCGCCGCTCTCCTGTAAATGTCTCTTAGTAACTATTATTGGTGCACCCTTAACCTTATTCTTAGTATACACTCCTGCCGCGTCACAAGGTGTCTCTGAATAAACCATTCCAAGGTCATTCTTGTTCTTATCCGGATTAATTCCGCAGTTAAGACCATTCGCTACAAATCCTAAAGCCGCACACACGCCGCCATCTACATATTTGTATCCCTCAAATTGTGTCATCTCCATGACTATCATCCTCCTATATATGAGCCATATTAATGTATTATCCCGAAATGCTCATCATTTACGCACATTATATCAGACCACCGCTCATTATTCCACCATAAATCATTCTTATATAGAACTTTAAAGAATTTTTTAAATGTGTTAAAAAGCTGTCAATCATCGTATTTATTGACATTGAACATAATATCTGATAAATTTATTAAATATTGTTTTATCATATACTTAAGGAGGAGAATATGACTATTTCACAGATCGGAATTATTATTGCAATTGTCGCATATCTGTCAATGACAATTATTATTGGTGTGCGCTTTTCTAAGAACAATTCCAACACAGACGATTTTTATCTTGGCGGACGAAAGATGGGACCTATCGTTATTGCCATGAGTGCAGAAGCAAGCGATATGTCAAGCTGGCTTCTTATGGGGCTTCCTGGCGTAGCTTACCTTACCGGTATCTGCGATGCTGCCTGGACAGCCATCGGATTAGGTATTGGAACATGGCTCAACTGGTTTTTTGTATCTAAGAGATTACGCCGCTATTCAAGCAATATCGGAGCTATAACAGTTCCAGACTTCTTTGCTAAGAGATTTCACGACAATAAGAATATTATCACAGCTCTTGCAGCTATTATAATAATTATATTCTTTGTTCCATACACAGCTTCAGGGTTTGCAGCATGCGGCAAACTATTTGACACACTTTTCGGCATCGATTATACAACTGCCATGATAGTATCAGCTCTTGTAATTATTACCTACACAATTCTTGGAGGATTTCAGGCTGTATGTACTACAGACCTTATCCAGAGTATTGTTATGTCAATTGCCCTTATTACAATCGTATGTTTCGGAGTAAGTTCTGCTGGTGGTTTTGATGCTGTTGCAGCTAATGCATCATCTCTTCCGGGTTATCTTTCACTTACAGCAACACACGATGCTGTTAATAACGCAAGCATTCCATATGGATTTCTTTCTATATTCTCAACACTTGCCTGGGGATTAGGTTACTTCGGTATGCCACATATCCTCGTAAGATTCATGGCTATTGAAGATGAGAAAAAACTTGTTCTCTCAAGAAGAATTGCAAGCATCTGGGTTGTTATAGCCATGGCTGTTGCAATCTTTATAGGTGTTGTAGGACTTGCCATGACTAAGGCCGGTTCAATGGAAACGCTTGCCGACAGTGAAACCGTTATCGTTACAATCGCTAATATATTAAGCCAGCATGGCATTCTCACTGCACTTCTTGCTGGTATAATCCTTGCCGGCATCCTTGCAGCTACTATGTCAACTGCAGACAGCCAGCTTCTTACGGCAGCATCTGCATTTTCAGAGAATCTCATTAAAGACTTCTTTGGAATCAAGATTACTGAAAAGCAGAACATAATCCTTGCGAGAGTAACTGTTGTATGTGTTTCACTTGTAAGTATCTTCCTTGCAAGAGACCCTAATTCAAGCGTATTCCAGATTGTATCATTTGCATGGGCTGGATTCGGTGGTGCATTCGGTGCTGTTATGCTGTGTGCCCTTTTCTGGAAGAGAACAACTCTTGCAGGTGCCATCTCTGGTATGTTTGCCGGCGGTGCATTCGTATTCATATGGAAGTTCCTTGTAAGACCTCTTGGCGGTTTATTTAATATATATG
>URGC01000155.1 GCA_900547255.1 uncultured Eubacterium sp.
GATGAAGATACTATTAAACATGGTATTCTTTATTCGGATGAGTTTAATAACAAATATGGGGTGTAATTTTGTGTCGACAACTAATTCAATCGGAAAAATTGTAAGTGGGTCTAAAGTGAACATAATTGGTAATAATACTAAAGTATATGATGTTGGAGAAATTCGTAAAGGAATGGCTAGGTTATATCTTAACAATAAGTATACTATCACAATACCAATTATTAATTTAAAGGCTTTGTGATTTGTTACTAATTTGTTACTATTTGGGGAGATTTTAGGGGATTTTACAGACTTTTTAAAATTGAACAACCCAGCAAATAAGCCTGTTGCGTACGTTTCAAAATCATATATAATTGCACAAAAAAAGAAACATGCGAAAAGAGTATTGAATTATGTCAGATGTTCTGTTAGTATAATCCATGCAAGGGATAGTTAAGAAATTGTCAAATTAATCCAATGCAGATTAAAACATTGTAACACATGAGTTTTTAAGCTTTTGTGCTTTTTTTATTTCATGTTTATTGTATACAATGTGCAACACATTTGTTTTTTATTATTTTAAAGGAGGAACCACACGATGGTAAATTTTGATCAGTGGAATGGCTTCAAAGGCAGACTTTGGAAGCAGGAGATCAATGTAAGAGATTTCATTCAGAACAACTACACACCTTATGACGGAGACGAGAGCTTCTTAGCAGGTCCTACAGATGCAACTAACAAGCTTTGGGGCAAGTTACAGGAACTTCAGAAGCAGGAGAGAGCTAATGGTGGTGTCCTTGATATGGAGACTAAGGTTGTAACAGGTCTTACAGCGTATGGTCCAGGATATATAGATGAATCAATGAAGGATCTTGAGCAGGTTGTTGGTATTCAGACAGACAAGCCTCTTAAGAGAGCATTCATGCCTTATGGTGGTATCAAGATGGCTGAGGAGTCATGCGAGAACTATGGTTATACACCAGATCCAGAACTCCACAAGATTTTCACAGAGTACCACAAGACACATAACCAGGGTGTATTCGATGCTTACACACCAGAGATGAGAGCTGCACGTCGTAGCCATATCATCACAGGTCTTCCAGATACTTATGGACGTGGACGTATCGTTGGCGATTACAGAAGAGTTGCTCTTTATGGTCTTGATTTCCTTATCCATGAGAAGGAAAAGGATAAGGCTAACTGCGGATGCAACACAATGACAGATGATGTTATCCGTTTAAGAGAAGAGTTAACAGATCAGATTAACGCATTAAAGGGAATGAAGGCTATGGCTGCTGCTTATGGTTATGATATTTCACAGCCAGCTAAGACAGCTAAGGAAGCTGTTCAGTGGTTATACTTCGGTTACCTTGCTGCTATAAAGACTCAGAATGGTGCTGCTATGTCAGTTGGTAGAGTATCAACATTCCTTGATATCTATATCACAAGAGATCTTAATGCAGGTCTTATCACAGAGGCACAGGCTCAGGAATTAGTCGATCATTTCGTTATGAAGTGCAGAATGGTTAAGTTCGCAAGAATTACATCATACAATGAATTATTCTCAGGAGATCCTACATGGGCTACACTTGAGGTTGCTGGTACAGGTATTGATGGACGTTCAATGGTTACAAAGAACGACTATAGATTCCTCCACACACTTGAGAACATGGGACCTTCACCAGAGCCAAACCTTACAGTACTTTACTCATCAAAGCTTCCTGCTGCATTTAAGAAGTATGCTGCACACATTTCAGTTACAACATCTTCTATCCAGTATGAGAACGATGATGTTATGAAGGTTACATGGGGCGATGATTATTCAATCTGCTGCTGTGTATCTGCTACACAGACAGGTAAGGAAATGCAGTTCTTCGGTGCAAGAGCTAACCTTGCTAAGTGCTTACTTTACGCTATCAATGGTGGTGTTGATGTTAAGTCAAGAGTTCAGGTTGGACCAGCTTACAAGCCAATCACTTCTGAGTATCTTGATTATGATGAAGTAGTTGAGAAGTTTGAAGCTATGATGGATTGGTTAGCAGACCTTTATGTTAACATCCTTAACCTCATTCACTATATGCATGATAAGTATTACTATGAAGCTGCTGAGATGGCTCTTATCGATACAGATGTTAAGAGAACATTCGCTACAGGTATCGCTGGTTTCTCTCATGTAGTAGATTCACTTTCAGCTATCAAGTATGCTAAGGTTAAGACAGTAAGAGATGAGACAGGTATCGTTGTTGATTACATTACAGAGGGTGATTTCCCTAAGTATGGTAACGATGATGACAGAGCAGATGATATTGCTGTTTGGTTACTTGGAACATTCCTTGAGAAGATTAAGAAGAGACACACATATAGAAATTCTGAGCCTACAACATCTATTCTTACAATTACTTCTAACGTAGTATATGGTAAGTATACAGGTGCTATGCCTGATGGACGTAAGGCTGGTACACCACTTGCTCCAGGTGCTAACCCAAGCTATGGTGCAGAGCAGAATGGTCTTGTTGCTTCACTTAACTCACTTACAAAGCTTCCTTATGAGTGGGCTCTTGATGGTATTTCTAATACACAGACAATGAACCCAGATGCATTAGGTCATGACGATGCTGAGAGAGTTAACAACCTTGTAAGCGTTATGGATGGTTACTTCGATCAGGGTGCTCATCACCTTAACGTTAACGTATTTGGTAAGGATAAGCTTCTTGATGCTATGGAGCATCCAGAAAAGCCAGAGTATGCTAACTTCACAATCCGTGTATCTGGTTATGCTGTTAAGTTCATCGACCTTACTAAGGAGCAGCAGATGGATGTTATTTCTAGAACATTCCATGACCGTATGTAATTAACAGGCGCAAAAGCCTTGAAAATACTGGGTTTGACTAGGATTTATGCGGGGTTGGGGGATTTTAAAAAATGTCGTAAATTACCGTAATTTACCATATCTTTTAAAAAAAAATCCCCCAAAAATCCCCCAAAATGGAAAAAAAATCCCCCAAATCACTATAGGGAGAAATAGGGAGAGGGGGTATATAAATCAGACTGATTTTAGACTAAATTTAGACTAAGGTCAGTCTGATTTTTTATTTTATGCATAAGCCCATGTGTAATTTATAAAAAATATTATCTGTCATATTTGTATATAGAACATATATGACTGCGGCTCATTTGTGGTGAATTGAAAAGCAGTTGTAAGAAAGGAGTAAAAAAGCCTTATAACCGCTGGAAATCAACACAAAAGAAGCTGAATTTTATGAAAACTATCTTTGAAGAAATGGGCGGTATATATCGTCAAGTGGGAGATTATTTCATTCCCAACATTACTTTGCCGGATGACGGCGAATATCAGATAGGCAAATACGGGCGTATGCGCCGCAGCTATCTGAAAGAGTACCGTAAAATCCTCTACAACAACTATGTGCTGGAGGGAACGCTGGTAAAGCACACTTCTGACAATAAAATCGGAAGAGTGGGGTTT
>URGC01000156.1 GCA_900547255.1 uncultured Eubacterium sp.
CAGATAGGTATTATGGCTGTTAAGCTTATAACAGTTATTGTTGTAGCAGATGTCATATATCTTGTGCTTAATATTAAAAATAAAAATTTCTATTATCTGGTAAATAAATTCTTGAGACTTGTCGGTGAAAGGAAGAAAAAGAATGGCTGATGGAGTAATTGATAATACAGAACGTGTACTGTTAACGCTCCTTGCGTGTGCGTTGTCAGGGGATACTGGCTGTACAATTGAATTTGGAGCAGATATAGACTGGGGAAAGCTTATATCAACGGCTAAATCACATGCGGTTATATCTCTTATAGCAGACAAAATGCTTTCAGACAGTGCGATTAATAAATGTCTCACATTAGAGCAGAAGACCGATATAAAAAGAAGCTGTGAAAGTGCGCTTATCAATGGACACAGGCTGCTTTACCTGACGGACAGATACCTTAAAAAGCTTGAAAATGCAGGGATTACAGGAGTTGTACTTAAAGGATGTGCGGTGTCAGGTTATTATCATGTCCTGGAGTTAAGGAAAACAGGTGATATAGACATAATTGTTGCGCAGCACGATGTACAGAAGGCAATAGATGTATTGAAAAATGATGGCTTCAGGGAAGTTGACGGACAACATTCCAACCATCATACAGAGCTTATCGGTAAAGATAAGGTTATAGTCGAGATTCATAATACGCTTGTTGAATTATTTGATAATGAGACAGTCAACTCACAGATTAAGGAATACGGACAGAATATGTTAACCCATTATGAGGTATTTGAATATAATGGATATAGAATAAGAAGGGCTGTTCCAGAATATAATGCCATTAGTCTGACTCTGCACATGTTACAGCACTATATGAGAGCCGGGTTTGGACTGAAGCTGTTATGTGACTGGGTAGAGTTTGTGAATGATGGGATAGATGAGAACCAGTATAAAACATTCATTGGTATGGCAGAGACACTTGGAATAACTGGCTTTGTGAGAATGATTAACAGTGTGTGCTGTGAATATTTTGGCATGAGGATTCCTTATGGTGAAAGCATTATACAGAACAAAGATACTATTGAAGCATTCACGAAGGATTTGATTGATGGTGAGGAGTTTGGACGTTCAGATGCCAAGCGTATGGTTGTTGTCAATGGAAGCGGATTATCAGCTTATGCAAAAGAATTTCATCATCAGATGATACTTAATAATCCCCGATTGTCTAAGAAAGTTATTTTATGGCCATATTTATGGATAAAGACACTGGTCATATTCATAAGAAACAACAGGACAATAAGAAAAACAAAGACAATGGACATTATAAAGAATGCAGGACTGCGCGGACGTATGATTAAGGAGATGCGTATATTTAAAAATAATCAATAGAATTGATAGAGGGTGTGGATTTGAGTCAGAGTATTGAAAAAACGCTTGAACACAATATTGTAAAGATAAAACCAGTTGGTTATAGTATGTATCCTGTTATTGTGCCCGGAAGAGATTATGTATATATAGAGAAAGCAGATTATGGCACATTAAAGCGTGGGGATGTTATTCTTTACAAAAGACCAGAACCAGAGTCTATATATGTACTCCACAGAATATATAAGGTAAAACCAGATGGTGTATACACAGTCGGCGATAACCAGAGCGTGTGTGAGGGGCCGCTTGCCAGAGAACAGATATTGGGAAAGATGATTGCGCTTGACCGCAAGGGAAGACATATTAATGTCACTAATGTAATATATAAGCTGCTTACCGGAATATGGCTTGATATGAGGAAAGTGCGCCGTCCTATAAGCCTGTTTGTCCATGATATCAAAAGCAGAAAGTGCAGACATAACAAGGCGGCACTCTATAAAATGGCATATTCAGATGACCTTACAGGACTGTTTAACAGAAGATATTGTGAGGAAGTCCTCTGTGCGATAAGCAATGATAACAGAAATTATATAATATACAGCTTTGACCTTAATAATCTGAAAAAAATCAATGACACATTAGGTCATCAGTGCGGAGACTGCCTTATATCAGGCTATGCGGCTATATTAAAATCAACATTTCCAGAAGGCTGCGTTATAGGCCGGATGGGTGGAGATGAGTATATAGTCATCAAGGATGCAGAAAAGATGGGGCAGCAGGATATTGATAATGATATAAAAAGACTTAATGATAATGTTGCAGATTATAATGACAAGGAGCAAAGATTTGAGTATTCAGCCGCATATGGATATGCGTTAAAAACTGACGTGTCAGGCTGTGATATGCATGTTGATGCACATGATGTGTATTCAATAGCTGACCGCAGAATGTACGATATGAAAAGAAAAATGAAGGAAACATGGAATTAAAGATGAGTAATGCAAAGAAACGTGGTAAGAATGGATTATTTTCGCTTATTGTAGTGTTGCTGGTGTTTGCAGCCGTGATAGGAGCCTTTGGATTTTATCAGAGCGGGGCATATGTAGGAGGTAATCACAGCAATACGGTAAGCGGTGGGCTTGAGATACATTATATAGATATAGGGCAGGGTGACTCGACACTTATAAAATGCGGGGAACATGCAATGCTTATAGATGCCGGTGAGAATGACTGTGGTACACAGGTTCAGAATTATCTGAACAGCCAGAATGTGACGAAGCTGGACTATATTATAGGAACACACCCTCACAGCGACCATATAGGCGGAATGGATGTCATAGTGTATAAGTTTGACTGCGATGTTGTCATGATGCCGGATGTATCTAATAATACCAAGACATACAGAGATGTAATAAATGCTATGAAAAGCAAGAATTATGTCAACACAGTTCCTAAGCCGGGTGATACATATAAGCTTGGAGATGCTGAATTTACAATAATAGCACCATCAAAAACATATGATGATTACAATAACGATTCAATTGGACTTATATTAAAATATGGTGACAGGAAGTTCCTCTTTACAGGCGATGCGGAGGAAGAGGCAGAGGCTGATATAGTAAAGACAGGAATTGATATAGACTGTGACGTATATCAGGTAGGACATCACGGAAGTAAGACTTCATCATCAGAGACACTGCTTAATGTTGCAAATCCTGCCTATGCAGTCATAAGCTGTGCAGAGGGTAACAGTTATGGACATCCTCATGCTCAGACACTCAATGAGTTCAGGTATAGAGGTATTAAGGTGTATAGAACGGATGAACAGGGTACTATAGTATGCACAACAGATGGTACTGAACTCAAGTGGAACTGCTCACCATCTGAAAGCTGGAAATCAGGAGAACCTACGAAATCTTCGAAAAAGTAGTAGGTACTAAGTACTAGTCAAAAAACAACATAAGTACACAGAAAATATTGAATTAATATCGATTTTTTGGTAAAATTGACCTAGAGAAAACAGTTACGTGCCATAGTACTTAGTACTATATATAATCAGACATGATGTAACAGAAAGCAGGGGGAATGAACGTAACAGAGAATGAGAAGCTGATTAGTCAG
>URGC01000157.1 GCA_900547255.1 uncultured Eubacterium sp.
CGGGCATAGTTCATAGAATAGATATGAACACCACAGGAGTTCTGGTTGCATGTAAGAATGATTATGCGCATAATTATATATCAGAGCAACTGGCTGTCCATTCGATTACCAGAAAGTATAATGCAATAGTCTTAAACAGCTTTAAAGAAGAGAGCGGAACTGTTGATGCTCCGATAGGAAGGCATCATACAGACAGAAAGAAGATGGCTATTGATTATAAGAATGGCAGAAATGCTGTCACACATTATACAGTCCTTAAAAACATGGGGAAATATGCATATATTGAGTGTCAGTTAGAGACTGGAAGAACACACCAGATACGTGTACACATGTCAAGCATAGGACACCCTCTATTAGGTGATGATGTGTATGGCAGCGGCAGGTCACCATATAATCTTACTGGACAGACACTTCACGCAAGGGTTTTAGGGTTTATACATCCATCGACTAAGCAGTATATGGAGTTTGAGGCTCCACTTCCTGAATATTTTCAGAATGTATTAAAGGATCTTTCGGAGGAATATTAATGAGACGTAGAGAGTTTATTGATTTGATTCTTGATAGTATCTCTGATAAATTCGATATCTATCACAATTACTGGTTTGACAATAAAAAGTTTGTTATATATGCATACAGTTATAACAAAAATAACAGATTTGATTCGTCAGGAGAAGCTTCCAAATTATGGGAGGCTAATTCTTATGAGCATCTGTTTTTCATTAATTCTGATGAACTGAGTATGGAGACGCTTAATGAACTCAAAGATTTTGCTATTAATAAGATTGAACCGCATTTTGTAAGAGGTGATGGCAAGTCACCAGTGAAGCATCATATGTATTCACATATATCATTTATTATTATAACAAGGAATAAGCCTTCGGAAGAGGTCTGCGATGCTATCAAAAAGATTAGCTGGGTTAAGAACTATGCATTTTCGACCAAGGGTTATTCTGATTTGAGAATGGTATGTGTTACACCGAGAGAATATAATGTTGTATCTAATGATGATGCAGATGATATTAAGGAATTTTTAAGAAATATCCTTTTACATGTGGATCATTATGAAGATGATTAAAGCTGGATTTTAATGACTTTGTATGGTATAATATAAGACATAAAAGGGTACGGGAGGTGCTTACCATGAACGAAAACACAGTAATTACAATAGGCAGAGAATTTGGTAGTGGTGGACATGATATCGGAATGAAGCTTGCAGAGAAGCTTGGTATTAAGTGTTATGATAAGGAACTTTTAGAGTTAGCTGCTAAGCAGAGCGGCTTATGCGAGGAATTATTCGCATCACAGGATGAGAAGCCAACTAACAGTTTCTTATATTCATTAGTTATGGATACTTATTCATTAGGTTATTCTAATTCATATGTTGATATGCCAATCAATCACAAGGTATTTCTGGCACAGTTTGATGCAATCAAGAAGCTGGCTGAGAAGGAGCCATGTGTTATCGTTGGACGATGCGCAGATTATGCGTTAGAGGATAATCCTAATGCGGTAAGTGTATTCATCAAGGCTGATATCAAAGAAAGAATCGAGAGAGTCAAGAAGTTATACAACATAACAGATGCCAAGGCATCAGACATGATTCAGAAGACAGATAAGAGAAGAGCAAGTTATTATAACTACTATTCAAGCAAGAAGTGGGGCGAGGCAAAGAGCTATGATTTATGTCTTGATTCAGGAGAGCTTGGAGAAGAAGGTGCGATAGAACTTATCTGCAATTATATTGATATTAAAGAGAAGCATTATAACTCAAAATAATTATATAGGTTATTATGGATATTAAATATAACAAGAAAAAAAGAATAGATTTTAAAGGATGGCTTCTTGGGGGTAATTCCAAGATATATCTGATTATCCTTATTGTATTCATGGCAGTCGCTGTGGTTGTATTTGCAGCACTTAACAAGCTTTCAACAGGTGATGATGATACTTCACAGGATGAATCATTATTTACTATGGAGAGCGATGAGACAACTACCACCAGAGAGGATGAAGACAGATTTATTGAGGACAGCCAGACTTACAAGATAAGAATTAATAAGTCGACCCATGTTATATCAGTTTATAAGCTTCTCAGGGACAATAATTATGTTCCAGTTTATACATTCCATTGTGCCATCAATTCTAATGTTGAGACCGGTGAGACATATATTCAGGGAAAACAGCCATGGATTCGCAACAATGATTATTCATATGGTCATTATGCATGTCTTTTGGGCAATGGGGCTTATATCCATTCAGCTCCATACTGGAATCAGGATAAGACGAGTTTAAGCGTGACTTCATATAACAATATAGGAAAGACAGTTACTGTAGGCTCTATATATCTTAAGGCGGCAGATGCCAAGTGGATATATGAGAATTGTGGTATCAATATTCCTGTAGAGATATATGAGCAGCCAGATGAAGAGCCAGAGATATCACTCGATGAGTTTAAGGCTTTACCTGGAAGTGCTTATTATGATCCAAGTGATAAATAATAGGGAATAAATAATAAAAACGCCAGATGCATGTAGATGTGCATCTGGCGTTTTCACTGTTAGGGCAAGACACGGTTTCACTTATCAGTCTTTGCGAAGATGTACCATATTGCGGGCCCTACGTCTGTTCTCATCGACAAGTTCAGCATAATGCTTTCTCGTTGTGTTGACGTCTTTATGTCCTAATACATCGGCAACAAGGTATATATCCTGAGTCTCCTGATAAAGACTTGTGCCATATGTACTTCTCAATTTGTGAGGTGTTATATGCTTTACAGTTGTGACTGTCTGGGCATATTTCTTAACCAGAAGCTCTACAGAACGCACACAGAGCCTTTTGTTCTTGGATGATATAAATAATGCATTCTCATGTCCAGGCTCCGGATTGAGCGTTTTACGCTCTTCAAGATAGGATAGCAGTGCATCACGGACTTCATCACCGAAGTATACAAAACTTTCGGCGCCACCTTTTCTTACAACTTTAATTCTGTCATTATCAAAATCAACATCATTGACATCAAGACCAACACATTCAGATACACGGATTCCGGTTCCAAGCATAAGTGTTAAAAGAGCAAGATCACGGGTTTTAAGTTTATTGTGATGTCTTAATTGCGTTGAAGTAAGCTTGTTGCCTGATTCAACATTATCCAGAAATTCAGATACTTCATTGACATCAAGTCTTGTGATTGCCTGTTCATGTGTTGATGGCATATCTATGAGAAGGGTTGGATTTTTGCTTATCATTTCGTAGCGGTAGAAGAACTTATACATGCCACGGAGTGAACAGAGCTTACGCTTTGCAGCTTTCTCAGAGTTAGTAACAACAGCGCCATCTTTACTGTATGCTTTAACAAAACGCATATAATTGTTAATATCCTGACCAGATATATTTTCCAGATCTTTAACGTTA
>URGC01000158.1 GCA_900547255.1 uncultured Eubacterium sp.
TCAAGAGGTCAAAAAACCTCTTGCAAGCAAGCTTGCATCGGCTTTCTGACCTTTTAACCCTGGTATCATATAATAAATATATATTTTGATTAAGAATCAGGAGGGATGATTATGTTTAAGAAAAAGACAGTAAATAAAGTCAGCTTTACGCTTCTTAATATTGTACTCGTATTATTTTCGCTTGTATTCATCTTTGCTAATACTGCCGGTGTGTATGTAGTTGGTGTGCTTGATGATGCGGGACTTAGAAGAGCTTATGTTACAAGAGTTATGGATGTTGTATTTGATAATCTTGGAAGCGAGGCAGTGGATTCACTTGAAAAGATTCAGACTGACATAGAGCAGAGACCAGAGATAAGAAGCATTACTAAGAAATATACAGATGCATTTGTTGATGGAATATGGAATGACAAAGAATTCAGCGATATCAATGTTGACATATCTGTGGAGATTGATGATCTGGCTACATATATCGCAGATGAGATTAAAACATATGTGACTATTCCTACAGTTTTAGATAAGACACTGACACAGCATATAAAGACTAAGGAAGTGGCGGCACAGACCGCAGTACAGTTATATGCGCAGTCATTATATGAAGATATACGAAGCGAGATGGCTCCGCTTGTTAAGCTGTATTATGTATTTACATCAAATGCATTTAAAACTGTTATGGCTATAGCAGTCATTCTTGTTGCGGCTGCGCTTATCGCAACAACACCAGTTAAGATTTCTAAAATCAGCATGCCGGTTGTCAGCATTATCATAGGCGTTCTGTATTATTTACTTGCCAATGTTGTCATGGGACGTGTTGTATTTGCGACAAGTAATCGTATTCTGGGAAGAACTGCCAGTATAAGTACAACACCTGGATATGTTATACTTGGAATAATGGCAGGGATTGCGGCCGCTTTATTCATAATACTTACAATTACAGATATTGTTATTAACAAAAAGAAGGCTGATTAAGACATGAGATTAATAGAAGATAATGGCAATACATATATAAAAGAACTAAAGGATTTTTCGCTCGGACAGACGATGGAGTGTGGACAGTGCTTCCATTTTCAGAAGCTGGCAGAGGAGGAGTATGGGCTTGTGGCATCACACCGTTTTCTCCATGCAAAGCAGGAAGGCGATGAGCTGTGTCTCTATAATACATCAGTTGATGATGCTGAGAATTTCTGGATAAAATATTTTGATTTGGAAAGAGATTATGGCGCAATCAAGAAAAAGCTTCTCGGTGAGGATGATAAGCTTACGGAGGCAGTGCAGACAATGTGGGGAGTGAGGATTCTTAATCAGGAATTCTTTGAGACACTTATATCGTTCATAATAAGTCAGAATAAGCAGATACCTCATATCAAGCAGATTGTTGCAACTATATCGAAGTTGTACGGGGATAAGCTTGACGAGATGGATGGCTATGAGTTCTACAGTTTTCCAACGATTGAGCAGATGAAAAATGTGACGGAGGAAGACTTAAAGGAATGTAAGACGGGATTCCGTGCCCCATATATACGCGATGCGGTTGTCCGTGTGGCAGCAGGCGAGTTTGATGAGGAAGCTTTAAGAACTATGTCAGTAGGTGAGTGCAATGATATGCTCACACACATCAAGGGTGTAGGTCCTAAGGTGGCTAACTGCGTAAGCCTTTTCGGACTTGGACACCGCGAGGCGTTTCCAGTTGATGTGTGGATTAAACGTATTGTCGAGGCACTTTATTTTGATGGCAATGAGACAGCGGTTGAAAAAATCGGACAATTCGGAACTGAAAGGTTCGGAGAATATGGTGGATATGCACAGCAATATCTGTTTTATTATGGAAAAAGCATTAAAGTGGGAAAGAAGTAAAATAACAGCCAGTTTTGACATCTGTATATGCAGAGAGTTAAGACTGGCTAAAATTTATTAATAAAGTATAAAATCATCTAATATATTTTAATTAGCTGTTGACAAAAAAATTAGCTAGTGATATTTTAATGTTAGTTTGATTAGCACTCAAATATAATGAGTGCTAACAGTAATATTATAGCTGCCAGTGGATAGAGGAAGACAGCGGAACGGAGGATTCTTATTATGAAGTTAGTACCATTAGGTGACAGAGTTGTATTAAAGGCTGTATTAGCAGAGGAGACAACTAAATCTGGTATCGTATTACCAGGTCAGGCAAAGGAAAAACCACAGCAGGCAGAGGTTATCGCTGTAGGTCCTGGTGGAAATGTTGATGGCAAGGAAGTTACTATGCAGGTTAAGCCTGGTGACAAGGTTATATATTCTAAGTATGCAGGAACAGAAGTTAAGCTTGAGGATGAAGAGTATATCGTAGTTAAGCAGAATGATATTCTTGCAGTTGTTGAAGGTTAATCAGCAGATATTTATATATAGAAGATTAGCACAGGATTATATGAATCAGAGCAATTATTAATATAGTAATTATTAATGGAGGAATAAGACGATGGCAAAGGAAATTAAATATGGAATCGAAGCCAGAAAGGCTTTAGAGGCTGGTGTTAACCAGTTAGCAGATACAGTAAGAGTTACACTTGGACCTAAAGGACGTAACGTAGTTCTTGATAAGTCATATGGCGCACCACTTATCACTAATGATGGTGTTACAATTGCCAAGGATATTGAGCTTGAAGATAAATTTGAGAACATGGGCGCACAGCTTGTAAAGGAAGTTGCTACTAAGACTAATGATGTAGCAGGTGATGGTACAACAACAGCTACAGTTCTTGCACAGGCTATGGTTAATGCAGGTATGAAGAACTTAGCAGCAGGTGCTAACCCAATCATATTAAGAAGAGGTATGAAGAAGGCTACTGATTGTGCAGTAGAAGCAATCGCTAAGATGAGCCAGAAGGTTAACGGCAAGGATCAGATTACTAAGGTAGCTGCAATCTCAGCCGGTGACGAAGAAGTAGGCCAGCTTGTAGCTGATGCTATGGAGAAGGTTTCTAATGATGGTGTTATCACTATTGAGGAATCTAAGACAATGAAGACAGAGCTTGACCTTGTTGAAGGTATGCAGTTCGACAGAGGTTATGTATCAGCATACATGGCAACTGATATGGATAAGATGGAAGCAGTTCTTGATAACCCATATATCCTTATTACAGATAAGAAGATTTCTAATATTCAGGAGATTCTTCCAATCTTAGAGCAGATTGTACAGAGCGGTGCTAAGCTCCTTATAATTGCTGAGGATGTTGAAGGTGAGGCTCTTACAACACTTATCGTTAACAAGTTAAGAGGAACATTCAATGTTGTTGCTGTTAAAGCTCCTGGATATGGTGACAGAAGAAAAGAGATGCTTAAGGATATTGCAATTCTTACAGGTGGTCAGGTTATTT
>URGC01000159.1 GCA_900547255.1 uncultured Eubacterium sp.
ATCTCAAACATCTTCTTGGCCTGATTACGCTTAAGCTCGTCCTGTGGGAAGAAGAACATACCAACACCATATTCTCTTTCATCGCCAATCTCTATGCCTAATGGTTTAACTGCTTTCTTAAAAAACTTGTGTGATACCTGAAGAAGAATTCCTACACCATCACCAGTTTTTCCTTCTGCATCTTTACCAGCTCTGTGTTCCAGATTCTCTACGATACTAAGAGCATCTGATACTGTCTGATGAGTTTTGATTCCCTTGATGCTGACAACTGCACCGATACCACAGTTATCATGTTCAAAAGATGGACTGTAAAGTCCTGACTGTCTCTGCACATTTTCCATAAGTAGTTATCATCCTTTCATATCTTATCGTGTTGCTTTTTCTTGATGACTAATATACGCCTTTCGAAGCAGCTTGTAAACAACTTTTTTCATTAAGTTGTCTGATTATTCAACTATTTCTATTTACCAATTATAATAGTCTGATTATTTGCTAAATTATCATGATATAAAGTGCAATTCCATCAAAAAAAGCGCCTATTTTCGTCTTGTTTCAGAATTAAAAATTTTAACAAAATTGCTACTTCGTCTTAAAATAATTAAATTGTGTCTAAGTTGTGCGTCTAATGTCTGCCACATTTATTTAATTATATTATTTAATAAAAGAGGGCATGCAAAAACTTTCGTTTTCACACGTCCTCTAAGTCCCGGCATAATATTATTTATTTGATACCAGGGTCAAAAGCTCAGAAAGCCGATGCAAGCTTGCTTGCAAGAGGTTTTTTGACCTTTTGACCCCAACATTATTTATTTTTTATAATAAAATCAACCGCATGCGGCTTCACATCAAAAATTATCTTTTTATGGTTGCCGCCATACTCGCCATCAAATGTCCACGCTATATCCTGCGCCGACTCAAATTCAATATGGTCAGTTTTAAATGACTCAATAACTTTATTATCATCATAATCCTGTGTCAGCAATGCGCTCACCGCCTGATGCACATCAACCGGATTAGTCATCTCTCTTACAAGCGTAACTTCAAACAATCCATCGCACAGGTCAACATGCTTTCCAACAAGATTTTTCATGCCGCCTACCGACTTGGTATTGCTTACCATTCCATATATGAAATTGCCCTGAAGCAGCCTGTCGCCGACCTTCACTCTTAAGTACTGAGGTTTTAAGTCAGTAAGACTCTTAACGCCCTCTATGATATATGCCTGATGTCCCAGCATATTTTTAAGTTCCTGCGGTGTCGCATACGACACTTCTGTAAATGCACCAAACGCAGCTACATAGTTGAAATTCCGCTTTCCATTAGCCATGCCTATATCACAGCTAAACATATTACCACCAGCAATTATTGATGCTGCTTTAAGCATATCCTTCGGTATTCCAAGACTTGACGCAAAATCATTCGTAGTTCCGCTTGGGATATAGCCTATAGGAAAGCTCTTATGAAACTTTTCATTAAGCTTCATAACTGCGCCTACAGTTTCGTTAAGAGTACCATCGCCACCGCTGCAGCATATAATGTCAAATCTGCCGCCATTATCCAAAATATATTCATATCCATCCTTTGGTGCTCTGGTAGGATATACAGTCACTTCCAATCCGCCTTCTGTAAATATCCGCACTATATCCAGCAAACGGTTTTTCATCTGACCTTTTCCTGAATTAGGGTTAAACACAAATAGTATTTTCTTCATAAATCACCTATCTATCCCATTTATCGCAAAGCGCATTAATCTGGTCTGCAAATTTTGCAAGATCTTTATTAGTTCCGCCCTCATTGTGGCTGATAACTGTCATGAGACGCTGTCCAGCAGCAAGCAGTCTTGCAAATACGCCCTGATTGCGCTTAGTTGTAACAGTTCTCCTTGACCTCTTCTCCTTGTTGCCTTCGCTGATGCACTCGAACTTAGTAAGGTCATACTCTGCACCTGTGTATGGTGCAATAGCATCATATCCATACTCGCTCTTAAGGCACTCTGTGAATTCATCACACACAGAATCCTCACCATGAACAACGAATACCTTATCCGGCTTTTTCTCAAATGAATTAATCCAGCGCAGAAGTCCATTCTTATCCGCATGGCCGCTGGCTCCTGACAGTTGTGCAATCTCAGCACATATATCAATAGGTTCGCCAAACAGCTTTATCTGCTTAGCCCCCTCAACAATTGCACGTCCTGTTGTTCCAAGTGCCTGATATCCTACAAATAATATCGTACACTCAGGCCTCCACAGATTATGTTTCAGATGATGTCTGATTCTGCCCGCTTCGCACATTCCTGATGCAGATATTATTACCTTAGGGTTCTGGTCAAAGTTAATAAGCTTAGATGCCTCACCCGTTGTCGCAAACTTCAGTCCTTCAAATGTAAGCGGATTAATTCCCTGTTTAATAAGACTTATAGCCTCATCATCAAAACATTCATATGTGTTCTTGCCAAATATCGAAGTTGATTCGATTGCAAGAGGGCTATCCAGATACACATCAAAATGTCTGTCTATAAGCTTTCTTTCCTTAATCTGTCTTATATAATACAGCAGTTCCTGTGTTCTTCCAACTGCAAATGATGGAATTACAACATTACCGCCTCTGTCAAATGTTCTCTTGAATATCTTTGTAAGTTCCTCAACATGGTCTGCACATTCTTCATGATATCTGTTACCATATGTGGATTCCATTATAACGTAGTCAGCATCTTTGATGTACTGCGGGTCTTTAATTATAGGCTTGTTAATGTTGCCTATATCTCCCGAAAATACAATTTTCTTGGTAATATCGCCATCATCAGTACTTTCTGTAACCCATACTTCAATACTTGCTGAGCCAAGCAGATGTCCTGCATCTATGAATCTTATCTGTACGCCGTCGCACAAATCTATCTTCTCATCATATGGACAGCCGACAAACTGCTCCATTACATTAATAGCATCTTCCATTGTATACAATGGAACAAATTCTTTTAATGCAGAATTAGATCTCTTTGCCTTTCTGTTTCTCCACTCAGCCTCGAACATCTGGATATGTGCACTATCTTTAAGCATGATATCGCACAAATCAACTGTTGGTCTTGTTGTATACACCTGACCACGGAACCCATTGCTGTACAGCAAAGGAATAAGTCCGGAATGGTCTATATGTGCATGGGTAAGCAACACATAATCAACCTCTGATGCTGGTATAGGCAGTTCCTGATTCTCGTACACATCATTGCCCTGCTCCATACCACAGTCGATAAGTATATTCTTACCATTAGCCATCAGGTAATGACA
>URGC01000160.1 GCA_900547255.1 uncultured Eubacterium sp.
CGCATAAAAATACCCTCCTTACTGGTTTGTCCAGTAAAGAGGGTACATATCATAAAAGGCACAGCCCTTTTTATATGTCTGTATATTTATAATTACTGCTTTTTCTTATGTAATCATCTGTTATCTGCCATTACGTTTCTTGATACACTCCTCATCTATCTCATATACTTCCTCTCCATTAACTATTAATTTTTCATTTATACTATACATGATAATCTCCTCAAAATCCGCATTACAATATAGTATATGTCTAAAATGAATAATTAGGCTCTATCATCATATAATAAAATTAAGAATTGTGTATTAATCATAGAAGTATGAAAGGAACTGGCATGGATAAAAATACACCCATTACAGATTTTGATCTGAATACAACCCCATGGATGCTTCAGATGGCAAAAGCCGCCCTTCCATTTTTTGATATGGGGACACAGCGCCAGTTATCTTTGATGATACGATTCTTGGAATTCAGGTATACCCTTAACTATTTTAAATATGATAATGGCATATACCAATGCAATTATAATCACTCTGGAATTAATATTCCATACCTCAAAGAACTTATTTCCAATGAGGACTTCCTTAACTGCATAGGCCCATACTGCCCTCCTATGATATTTTCCCTGATTAAAAATTATAAAACATTCGCCTCCATGTCTGATATATTCAAAGATTATAACATGGCAGACGGCTTTCCATTCAACTTACAGAATATGCCAAAATCAACAAACACTGCTTCTGACCCAGGTGCCATGTTCATGGCCAACATGTCAAAGGAGCAGCAGAAATTATATGACGAATATTTAAGCCAGCTTGATAATATATTATAGAAACCCTATATCATTTAGGTTTGAAAGGAATATATGGCAGAATTAGAATTTAGAAAACAGCTTTTAATCAATGAATTTAAAACATTATCCAAGGGGCGCAGCAAGGAAGAGCTGCTTCCTCTTATGCTTGCGTTAAACAGCAAAGCTAAACAGGCAGGAATACAGTTCACCAAAGACGATCTTGTACTGGTAATCTCACAGGTTGAGGATGAGCTCTCAGATTCTGAAAAGAAAATCATACCTGAAATTCTGGCGATGATGAACAACTGACAACTGAATCAATCAGGTAAACACCATGTGGAGATTTTTTCACTAAGTGTTTACATAAAAATACCGCCTGAAAATGATATGTGTCCAGTATTCTGGGTACATATCAAAATTCAGGCGATACCTTTGTATATCTATTACTTAGCTACAATATTAATAATTCTTCCAGGAACGTAAATCTGCTTAACGATATTCTCAGGGAACTTGTCGCCAAGTGTTTCCTTAGCCGCAGATATTGCTGTATCCTGATCGGCATCAGCAGGAATTGTTACCTTTCCCTTCATCTTACCATTAATCTGGACAGCTATCTCGATTGTATCATCCTTCATCTCTGCCTCATCATACTCAGGCCATGGATTATTAACGAATACGCTCTCCTTATGTCCAAGAACCTCCCAGAGTTCCTCTGCTATATGAGGTGCAAATGGTGCAAGAAGTGTTACAATTGTATCAAGAGTTGCCTTATCAACACCGCCCTCTTTCTTGGCAATATCAATAAGCTTGTTAGTGTATTCCATGAATCCACTTACAACTGTATTGAGGTTGAAGCTCTCAATTCTTGATGTGATATCACATGTAATTCTGTGTCTTATCTTAATCATATCTGGTGTAGCTTCAATATTCTTGTCAGCAGACTCTGTAACAAGTGTCCAGAATCTGTTAAGGAATCTACGAACACCATCAATTCCTCTGTCATCCCACTCAGCATCCATTTCTGGTGGTCCAACGAATAATTCATATATTCTTAATGCATCACAGCCATAATCTTCGATAAGGTCGTCTGGAGATACTACATTACCCATAGACTTACTCATCTTAACACCATTCTTACCTGTAATCATACCCTGATTGAACAGCTTCTTGAATGGCTCATCAAAGTCAATTACGCCCTGATCGTATAAGAACTTTGTATAGAATCTTGAATAAAGAAGATGAAGAACGGCATGCTCTACACCACCAATATACATATCAACCGGAAGATACTTGTCAGCCTTCTCCTTGCTTACAAGCTCCTCTGTATTCTTGTTATCAACATATCTTAAGAAATACCATGAAGAACCAGCCCACTGAGGCATTGTGTTAGTCTCTCTCTTAGCTGGCTTGCCACAGCAAGGACATGTTGTGTTAACCCATGAATCAATAGCAGCAAGTGGAGATTCACCTGTTCCTGTTGGCTCATACTTCTCAACATCTGGAAGAAGAACTGGAAGCTGGTCTTCTGGAACTGGAACGCATCCACAATCTGGACAGTGAACAATAGGAATTGGCTCACCCCAGTATCTCTGTCTTGAGAATACCCAGTCACGAAGCTTGTAGTTAACCTTCTTCTTACCAAAGCCCTTCTGCTCAATGATAAGTGGAGCTTCTTTCTTAAGGACTGAAGATTCCATTCCATTCCATTCACCAGAGTTAATCATAGTACCAGAAGCCTCTGTATATGCCTCTGTCATGTTCTCAATCTCTTTGCCATCCTTAGCGATAACCTGAACGATTGGAAGGTCAAACTTCTTAGCAAATGCAAAGTCTCTGTCATCATGAGCTGGAACACACATTATAGCTCCTGTACCATAATCTGCGAGAACATAGTCAGAAAGCCAGATAGGTGTCTTGTTACCATTCAATGGATTGATTGCATATGAACCTGTGAATACACCTGTCTTTTCCTTGTCCTGCATACGGTCGATGTTAGAACGTGTTGAAGCCTTATAGATATAATCTTCTACTGCAGCTCTTGTCTCATCTGTTGCAAGGCTCTTAGCAAGTGCATGCTCAGGAGCAAGTACCATAAATGTAGCTCCATAGAGTGTATCTGGTCTTGTTGTATATACTGTAATCTTATCGTCTCTTCCGTCAACCTTGAAGTCAACCTCAGCACCATAAGATCTTCCGATCCAGTCAGTCTGCATCTTCTTAACCTTCTCAGGCCAGTCAAGCTTGTCAAGATCCTCTAATAATCTGTCAGCATATGCTGTAATCTTAAGCATCCACTGCTTTAAGTTCTTCTTAGTAACTACTGAATGACAACGCTCACAGCAGCCGTTGACAACTTCCTCATTAGCAAGACCTGTCTTACAAGAAGGACACCAGTTAATTGGCATTTCTTTCTCATATGCTAAGCC
>URGC01000161.1 GCA_900547255.1 uncultured Eubacterium sp.
AAGTTAGGTACTCTTACTGGAAGAACTTCTGGCTCTTTTTCTGTCTCATCAAAGTTCGGCACGAAATCGACAACATCTTTATCGAGGTCAGCAAGATACACTTCCTGTGTGAACTTTTTAAGCTTAGCCTCTGTATATCGCATGGCGGCTGCTCCGTCACCTTCTATTGAGCCGAAGTTACCATGTCCATCGACAAGAGCCATTCCCTTCTTGAAATCCTGTGACATAACAACAAGTGTCTCATATATTGAACTGTCGCCATGTGGATGATACTTACCCATTGCATCACCGACAATACGCGCAGATTTTCTGTGAGGCTTGTCATAATTAAGTCCAAGCTGGTCCATCGCATACAGGACTCGTCTCTGTACCGGCTTAAGACCATCTCTGACATCCGGCAGGGCTCTTGCAGTTATTACGCTCATTGAATAGTCAATGAAGGATTTCTGCATAAGCTCTGAATACTCAGTTTTAACAATATTCTCAGCCATCTTTATCTCCATTCTCAAATCTATCTATACTTTATATCAGAATTGCCGGGCACAAGTAAGCTTTTTGTCTGCGCCAAAAGCTTACCTGCGCCCCTGACATCTATCAGGCATCTATCTCAGCTTCATTAGCATGAGTATATATGAATTCTCTTCTAGGTGGTACGTCACTTCCCATAAGAAGTGCTGTTACCTCTGTTGCCATTCTGGCATCCTCAATCTCCACCTGCTTTAAGATTCTTGTCTCTGGATTAAGTGTTGTCTCCCATAACTGTTCAGGGTCCATCTCTCCAAGTCCCTTATATCTTTGCAGTGTGAATGTACCAGATGCATGCGACTGTCTGTATTTTTCCAATGCCTTGTCATCGTACAGATACACACTGTCACCCTTCCTGCCACCTTTGCCCTGCTTGTCCGATTTTTTCAATTCTGCCTTATATAGAGGTGGTGTTGCAATATACACATGTCCCTGATTGATAAGCTCTGGCATGAATCTATAGAAAAATGTAAGAAGCAGTGTATCAATATGTGCGCCATCGACATCGGCATCAGTCATGATAATAATCTTATCGTATCTCAGCTTTGATATATCAAAATCATTGCCATATCCTTCAAGGAAGCCGCAGCCAAATGAATTAATCATTGTCTTAATCTCGGCATTGGCAAGCACCTTGTCTATACTTGCTTTCTCAACATTAAGTATCTTACCTCTGATAGGAAGGATCGCCTGGGTTCTTCTGTTTCTGGCAGTCTTGGCTGAACCACCAGCGGAATCTCCCTCTACTATGAATACCTCACACTCAGATGCATCCCTGCTCTCACAGTTGGCAAGCTTTCCATTAGAATCAATCGAAAACTTAGGCTTGCTAAGAAGATTAGTCTTAGCCTTCTCCTCCGCCTTTCTTATCTTGGCAGACTTCTCCGCACATGCGATAACTGCCTTTAACTGTTCAAGATTCCTGTCAAAATACATCTGGACTTCATCATTAGTCACTGCACTTACAACAGTTCCCGCATCCGGGTTATCAAGCTTTGTCTTTGTCTGTCCCTCAAATCTTGGTTCAGGGTGCTTCACAGCAACTATCGCTGTCATACCATTTCTTACATCAAGTCCTGTGAAATTAGCATCTTTATCCTTCAATATACCAAGCTCTCTGGCATACTGGTTGATAACCATTGTAAATTTCGACTTAAAGCCTGTTATGTGTGTTCCGCCTTCCTGTGTATATATGTTATTACAGAACCCCAGAATATTCTCCTCGAACTCATTGACATACTGGAATGCACACTCAACCTCTATTCCATCTTCACTCTTTTTGAAATATATTATGTCTGTGACAGTCTCCTTGCCGCTGTTAAGCTCCTTTACATAAGCCCTGATACCATCTGGCTCTGAGAATTCTTCGCTCTCCTCGCTTCCAGAACGCTTATCTTCATAATATATAGTAAGACCCGGGTTAAGGTATGCTGTCTCATGCAGACGGCTCTTAATCGCATCGCCCTTGAATCTTGTCTTCTCAAATATCTCTCCGTCTGGCAGAAATGTTACTGTTGTGCCTGTATCATTCTTTCTGCATGTGCCAACCTTCTCAAGTGGTGCACATACCTTGCCTCTCTCATATCTCTGGTGATATACAATACCATCAATTCTTATCTCAACTTCAAGCCATACTGACAGTGCATTGACAACTGAGGCACCTACACCGTGAAGTCCACCAGATATCTTATATCCGCCATCACCGAATTTACCACCGGCATGAAGCACTGTAAATACAACTTCAACTGCCGGTATTCCTGCCTTTGGATGGATTCCAACCGGAATTCCTCGTCCATTATCTTTGATTGTCGCAGAACCGTCATCATTGAGTGTCACATAGATTTTGTCACAATATCCAGCAAGATGCTCATCTACAGCGTTATCTGCAATCTCATATATAAGATGGTTAAGTCCTTTAGTCCCAACACTTCCGATATACATTCCCGGACGCATTCTTACCGCTTCAAGACCCTCCAGTATTGATATACTGTTAGCATCATATTTATTAGCTGCCATTACTCAATTACTCTCCTCTTTACTTTCCAAAATACGCATTAAAAGTATCCTCAAAGCTGCTTCCCAATGTATACGCATCCTGAATACTTAACTTCTTCCATTCACTGTTATTAAATTCCATATATATACCAGATTCATATTTCTCAAAATCAGCATTAAACTGCTCTAACTTTCTCTTTTCAAGAATTGCAGACTTATTAACCTCGGTCTTAGCCTTATCATTATCCGATGTACATCTTATAATGTAATATCTGCCTGCTGCCTCAACTATACTGCTCATCTCACCAGTAGACAGATTGAATGCTGCTTTTTCAAATGCTGCATCCATCTCGCTACGTTTCAGTTCGTACTCATATTCGCCATCCGCATTGTATTCCTTGGCAACAGCAAAGAATGAACTTCCTGAATTCACAAGATTATATGCTTTATTAATATCTTCCTCTGAATCTGATACAATATACTGGATATCAATAACTCTTGCCTCATCTGCGCTTACTTCAATATCCATGCTGGAAGTAAGGTCATCGTAGAGTTTCTGTGCTACTGCGAATTCAGTAAACATTGTATTCAGTTTATCCTTAGTTATTCCTGTACTGCTTATCTGCGATTCTGTTAATTCATTGTAAAATGCATCAACAGCCTTAC
>URGC01000162.1 GCA_900547255.1 uncultured Eubacterium sp.
GGCCTGATGATGTAAGCATTCCTGCCGTACCGCCCTCAAGCTTTGCAATCTTAGCTGCAACTAAGTCATTAGTCGGATTCTGTAACCTTGAATAGAAATATCCTTCTGCTTCCAGATCAAATAGTTTTCCCATGTCCTCACTTGTATCATACTTAAATGTAGTAGACTGATATATAGGTATCTGTCTTGGTTCACCATTACCAGGTGTATAACCTGCCTGAACACATTGTGTGTTAATTGAATAATCTTTCATATTCCCCTCCTGATTTCGTTAATATATACATGGTATACTTATTTTTAATAAGTGTAAAGACAATGTTAATTATTATTTATTGTTTTTTTAGTCAAAAATCTACCATTGTAAGTATAATGTCCTCCTAAACAAGCATAATAAAATAAAAAAGATGCAACAATCTGTTTCAAATTGTTGCATCCCATGTTAATCATTTATTATTGATTACATATCTTATATCGTCATTGATTCAAAATACTTTAGCACATTTTGCAATTTAATCAAAAATCAATTTGTGATATATCTACAGATTTACATTTAAAAACACAGAATCCCTGTCATCCTGCTTGATTCCCAGATACCTTTTCGTTATTTCATAAGATGAATGATTATATATGTCCATAAGCATCGCTGGCGGAGTTCCAAATTTCCACGCATGATACCCAAATGTTTTTCTAAGAGAATGGCAGCTTATACCATTCTCCATATTGAGGGCTTTGGCTGCATGCGTGATTATTCTGAATGCCTGCGAACGCGACAGAGGTGAATCACTTGTTTTGCCAGTAAATATAAAATCGTTGTTAGTGACATTTTCAAGACTATCCATATACATGGTAAATCCCTTTTTTACATTATTATTCAATGCTATCCTCGTCTCTTTACCAGTCTTTTTCTCACGTATCACTATGTGCTTCACATACTGCTTCTTATTAAAATCATACACATTTCCCCATCTTAACTGCAACATATCACTTATTCTCAATGCCGTATTAAGCCCAAGGCATATCAACATGTAATTGCGAAGATTAGGTTCCAGGTTCAAATAAAAGTTACGAAATGCTGCTAATTCATCTGTGTTTCTAATTGGCTGCGATGTTCCCATATTGTTTACCTCCATGTAACTATTCGGGATGCAACAATTTGAAACATTATGTTGCATAGTCATGGAGGACAAGGAGGATTTGATATGTTAAAGCTCACAATCAAACCGGGTGAGTTCATCGACATCGGTGAGGATATCCGCGTTGTATATTCAGGCGGTACGGAAGGCAATATTCATCTTCTTATTGATGCACCTAGAGAACTTAACATCGTAAGAAGCAAGGTTCTTGCCAGAAAAAGCGCTGAATCAGACAAAAAGGTATCACGTTTTGTCTCCCCCTACTACGCAGAGCCTAATCTCTCTCAAGAGACTCTCACCAAAATTCGCCATCTTATCAAAGAAGATAAGAAAGCTAAAAGTGATAATACACAGGGTTAGCATGGTAACACTGTCTATTATAAACCTTAATCAGACATGTATGTCAATCACATTACAAATCTGATTACCAATGGAATGGGAACGGAATCCCTTCCTATCTAAAAAAATATTATTATACACGGAGGTACACACTATGGTAGTACAACACAATTTATCCGCAATGAATGCGAACAGAATGTTTAACACAACAACATCAGCTTTATCTAAGTCAACAGAGAAGTTATCTTCAGGTTACAAGATTAACCGTGCTGCTGATGACGCTGCTGGTCTTTCAATATCTGAGAAGATGAGAAAGCAGATCAGAGGTCTTGATCAGGCTTCTTCTAATGCACAGGATGGTATCTCAGCAGTTCAGACAGCCGAGGGTGCTTTAACAGAAGTTCACTCAATGCTCCAGAGAATGAATGAGTTAGCTGTTCAGGCTGGTAATGGTACAAACTCTGCTAATGACCGTCAGGCTATCCAGGATGAGCTTGACCAGTTAACAACTGAAATCGATCGTGTTGCTGAGACAACAAAGTTCAATGAGATTTACCTTCTTAAAGGTGATGGTCAGGAAAGCACTCATGAAGTCAATGTTCATGATGCTGGTATTGATGGTGTAACATTTAATGATAAAGGCGATGGAACTGTTGGCGTTACATTAAAGGAACTTAATGCTGGCGATAGTATTAATATTGGTGGTAAGCAGTATACTATTGGTGCTACAACTACAGAAGCAGAAGCATTATTTAAGAAAGGCTTAGGTCATGACGATGCAGCTGCTGGTGATAAAGCTACTTTAAATGGTGTCGAGTATAAATATTATGCTGCAATCACAGCTTCTGGTAATAATAAAGGAACTGCAGAAGGTTGGTATTCTGTAGATCCTGCTACATTAAATAATACTAATACAGCTGTAACAGCAGAAAAAACTGCAGATGATTTTAAGACAGCTGTTAAGGCAGCTGGTGCATCAGTAACAGTTGGTTCTGTATCATATACAGTAATTAATGATGCTACAACAGCAGACGGAATAGATGATAAGGATTCATCTGTAATTACTGCTGGTAAAGCCTACGAGCTTATGACAAAAGAAATTGTTAAGGCAAGTAGTATTGGAACTGATGTAGCTGCTAAAAATAACACTGCAGCTAATGATGCTTATGGTACAGCTACTAAAACATTTACCTTACAGAAGGGTACTGTTAATTACAAGGATGCTCTCAGTTTCAACCTTCATGTTGGTTCTGACGCTGATATGACAAATAAGATTAATGTTAAGCTTGAGACAATGAACTCTGCTTACCTTGGAGTTAAGGGAATCAATGTTAAGGATGATTCTGGTATTTCTGCTACATATGCAGTAGATGCTATTGCTGATGCTGTCAACAAGGTTTCTTCACAGAGATCAGCTCTTGGTGCTGTTCAGAACAGACTTGAGCATACAGTTGCTAACTTAGACAACATCGTTGAGAATACAACATCTGCTGAGTCACGTATCCGTGATACAGATATGGCTGAAGAGATGGTTAACTACAGCAAGAACAACATCTTAGCTCAGGCTGGACAGTCTATGCTTGCACAGGCTAATCA
>URGC01000163.1 GCA_900547255.1 uncultured Eubacterium sp.
AAGGTAACATACACCTCTGACATACCAGTCCACAAACATTCCAAGCCATACTCCCATAAGTCCCATATTAAATGTGAATACGAACAGATAGCTGGCTGCAATCCTGCATATCCACATAGATGCGATGCTTACACACATTGTATATCTCACATCTCCTGCTGCCCTTAGTGAATTAGGAAGCGTGAAGCTGAGCGGCCATATAACAATCGCTGCAATAAAGAATGCACGAAGCACTTTTACTGCCTCTGCCGCTGCCACATCTGACAACGAAAACCATCCTACAATAAATGGTGCTGATATAAACAACAGTCCTTTACATATCCAGTCGCATATATAGGCTGTCTTAATTAATTTCTTAGTATAATATCTTGCAGCACTTACATCACCAGCTCCCATACACTGACCTGAGATTGTTACAAGTGCGAGTCCTATAGATACTCCGGGAATGTTAGGAAAATCTATTATCTGGTAAGCAACAGAATTGGCCGCAATTGCACTTGTGCCAAGTGTTGCCACCATGCTTACCACAAGAAGCTTTCCAATCTGGAACATTCCATTCTCAATTCCACTCGGAACGCCAATCTTTAATATCCTTGATATATATTCCATCTTAGGCATATATTCACGTACACTCTGAATCCTCAGCATATTCCTGTCTGAATTCATAAAGCACCACATAACCACCGCCGCAAACACACGGCTTATAAGTGTTGCAAGTCCTACCCCAGCAACACCCATATTAAAGATAAATACAAATATTGCATTAAATAAGACATTGATAAGGTTCATAACAAAGCTTATCTTCATGCTTATCTTGCTGTTGCCAAAGCTTCTGAATATCGCCGCTCCTGAATTATACACAGCAAGAAATGGATATGAAATACTTGTAAGTATAAGATATATGACAGCCGCATCCATTACATCATCTGCGACTTTGCCAAATACAGCACTAAGCACAGGTCTCGCAAACAACAGAAACACCGCAAGTATTATCAGTGAAAATGCTTCCATAAGTGTTATAAGCTGTCCACAGCTAAGCCTTGAATGTTCCTTCTCACCGCGTCCATAATACTGGCTTACTATAACGATTCCGCCTGTTGCAAATGCTGAAAATACCATAATAACAAGTCTGTTAATATTATCGACAAGCGCAACGCCTGAAAGTGCTGCCTCTCCAACCGTGGAGACCATAAGCGTATCAACGAATCCAACACTCACAGCAAGTAACTGTTCAAGCATCAGTGGGAATATAAGGCTTTTAAGATATCTGTTATCAAACTTCATATTTCTATCTATAATCTCTGCCATAATATCTTCCTTTATGTGTATGCTTTTTTAATATATATTTAACGAGTATATATTAATGTATATATTTAAACAACCGGAAATATTATGTCATATATTGGGGCAAACTTCAACTATTTCAATTACTCCAATCACTTTAACTGCTTCAAATACTCCAAACACTCCAATTTCTTATCATTTCATTAATCTATGATACTTCTGTATTTTTTAAGTAATTCCTCAATCTGCATATTGATATTCTCTGGAAATTTATTGCCAGCATTATCTTTCATCTTAATCCATAAATCAAGATTTTTATATTTATTAGGCTGGCGTGTATTAAGTCTGTCCTGTTTTCTGGATACTTCAATCTTGACAAGCGCACGTTTCTGTTCAAGAATCGGAATCAGTATGTAATACAGCCTGTCATCACGAAAAGAGACATAGCCTGCCTCCTGACCTGATTTAGTCATAAGATACAGTCTGTGTCTCCTTATTCCTGATGGATACAGAGTCATCCCTGCTTTAATAAATGGTGCACCCTGCATAACCTCAAGCATTGATTCCACATAGAAAATCTCCGAATCATCTGATTCTAATGATGTGAGTATCTTTCCCAATGTATCTGTCGCGGCAATAAACTGCTGTGCGATAAGATACGCCAGCTCAGCCTGTATAACCAGCTTCTTATCTGCATCACAGCTCTTATCAAGCTGTCTTTCTATATCACCTAACAGCTTCTCACTACATTCAAATATGCTTCGTATGAACAACTTGAAATCTTCCTCAACTGTCCATATATATCTGCCATGCGCTATCTTGAAGCTTCCGATATTCCGTCCATCATAGTCCTCTACATAATGGTAGATACTTCTGTTGCAGTATGCATTGTCATTTTCAGGCGCATCCCAGCCATACTCGCGCTTGTCACTGCTTGCACTCCAATCACTATACTGAAAATGGGAATCCATGTTATTGCCATATTCATGACTGTCATAAAATGAGTATCCAGTATTAAATGTTTTTTTAGAACTGCTATCAACATACTCACATATTACCGAATATGCCTCGTTAATCTCATATGCACTGTAATCGTATGAATCGCTATTATGTATATCATCCTGTTGTGTGTCTGTATTATGCGCACACGCATCAGGATGAACTTTGTGCATAAGCTCTCTGTATTTTCTTTTTATCTCATTCCGGTCGGCATTGTCTGCCACTCCAAGAATTTCATATGCCTGTTTAATATACATTTATTTTATCTGCTCCAGCCATTTATCAATCTCTCCACTTGTTGAGGCTGTTACTGCATTATCTGCTGGTTATATGGATGTACCTCCATCTGGTTAACCATTGGCTTAATTCTTGAAATGGCTGATGAAGCAGCATAAGGTCAAGTGTAGGTGTCAGATTTTATATTCAAAATAGTAAAAAACTGCTACTCTCTAAAGAATAACAGCCTTTCTTACTATATCAGCCTTTTGGAATTTGACAATCAACATACAAAATGTGATTCACTAACCACTCTGTGAGATATTTTAAAATTTCCATAATCTGTTCATCCTGATCTTCTATCTCATCATTATGGTGTTCCATAAATTCATCAAGTTTATGTATAAATTCCTGATGTTGAACTTTCTGTGTAAATATCTTCTTATAATTAATAGATTCCATATACTGCTCTTCATCACTAAAGTGTTTTACTGTATAATT
>URGC01000164.1 GCA_900547255.1 uncultured Eubacterium sp.
ATGCCAGATGGCGGCTGTGGAGTAGTTTCATTCGAGTTAAAGGGTGGAAGAGAGGCTGCTGAGAAATTCATGAAGAATCTTAAGCTTGCAGCTATAGAAACTCATGTAGCAGATGCGAGAACGTGTTGTCTTAATCCTGCTACATCTACACATCGCCAGATGAATGATGAGCAGTTAAAAGCTGCGGGAGTTCCGGCTGGTCTTATCCGTATATCTTGTGGACTTGAGGATAAGAATGATTTGATAGAAGATCTTGCACAGGCACTTGATGCAATTTAAGCTGCCTATCGGGAGATTAATTAAGTGCAAAGTCTGAAAGATATGGACTAAATACCCCTGCGCCAGATATTAATGCTGGTGCAGGGGTATGTTTTTGCTTATTTTATTTTTGGAGTTTTTTTCAAAGTACGCAGATATTCTTTCTGTTCTGCTGTTATTCTGTAGCTTTCACATGCTTTCTGGATTGTCTTATTATGTGTCCAGCTATCAAGCCTGTTGTTTTCTAAGTATTTAATACTGTCATTCCATTGTTTGGCAAGAGCAGTGGCGTAGAACCAGGCAACCATCATATTGACGTAATATTCTTCAGAATGAACACTGGCAGGGATTTCAAGATATTCCTGTTTGTAATCCTCATCAAGATAATGCGTCATGAGCATTTCCATTCCAAATCTGCATGTGTATGGTTTATCAGAAGCAGACCACTCATATATCTTATCTACTAATGTCTTTCCATCTTTTCCCATTAAAAGATGTCTGTTTTTCTTGAAAACCTTAGGCGACAATATATCGCATACAGCCCAGTTATCTACATATGGAAGAAATGCGTCAACTAGCTCTATGCATCTGTCATAGTCGTCTTTTCTGTTTATCTCGGACACAAGAATCGCATGGAGCATATTTTCATCATAAAACTGGTGCGGCAGTTGTGAAAGAAAGCTGCTGGCTGTTTCACTGCCTTTAATTTCTTTAGCAAAATTTCTCAGAACTGGGGTACGGATACCTATGATAGTGTCACGTGCTATAGTGGGGATTAATTTGCTTTGAAATTCAGCGTATTGCTTATCCTGTAATTCATATAAACGGGCTGTTATATTCGCTGCCATGTCAGATACCTCGTGATGTATATTAGCAGATAATAATTAATGTTTGCTTAACACATCATCTACATATGTTCTTATATAATAATCATCTTCTGGCATCTGGCAGCCGACAATATAAGTTCCATCATTGTCAGAACATCTTATAACGTGGCCTTCGATGTGAGAGTGCTCTGGAAGAGCAAACTTTTCAATATCAACAGATATGTCAGCACCCTTGTTGTCAGCAAAGTAAGCATCCTTTGTAAGGAATGCAAAACCATTAGCACTTATGTTATCGAGGCGTCCTGATATTGTTTTATCAGTACCATTAACCTTGATAGTACACATATTAGATATATCAATTCGTGGATATTTACGTCTGTTCTTAATCTCAGGTCTTGTAGATATAACTGAAATGTATGTGCAGGCAGCCATATCTTTGTTACGTGATATAGCAACATTCTCCCAGCAGTATAATACATTGCCTACAGTTATCTGGAGATTACATGATGTATTTTTATCAAGCTGCATATCAATTAGTGTCGAGAGTGTCATTACATTATCAGATACTGACTTTACTTCACCATGGAATAGATTGTTATCCCTGCGCTCATTGAGGAAGATGATAGCTTTCATTCCAGGCTGTACATCGTCAAGTCCCATGAATCCGCCAACACCAAGTTCTTCCATAAGTTCCTGAATGACATCCTCAATGTTGTTGATATTGCTTGCACTTTCTTCATACTTACTAAGCATTCTCTTACTGATTTCGTCAGATTCGCCGATTGAAGTAGTCATTGTGTCAACAATCTGTGATATATCTTCCATATTCTTGACAAGCTGATGGTTAGAAGCCTCAACTTCCTTCATGGCTGAATCAATCACATTGATATGTTCACCAAGCTGTGTTGAGTCTTCTGTGATTTTGCCAACATTTTTACCTGTCTGTGTGACTTTTTCAAGAGTTATCTGGATTAGACGGAGTGTTTCTTCAATTGATGAAGTCATCTTCTGTGATATCTCATCAAGTCGTGCGAGTGCTTCTGCAATCTGTCCAGAAGAATTCTTAGTCTCTGTACTTAAAGTACGAATCTGGTCAGCGACAACTGCAAATCCCTTACCGGCTTCACCAGCTCTTGCAGCCTCGATAGAAGCGTTAAGTGCGAGAAGGTTAGTCTGGCTTGCAATATTTAAAATATCCTCTGTAAGAGTATTTACCTGATTAACACTGTTGCTGTCTTCAATAGCCTGCTCAAGTACTTTGAGGATTTCACTTACCTTCTGTCCTGTAGAATCCATATTCGTCTTGGCAGCTGTTTCCATTGCAAGAGCATGGCTCTTCATCTCTTTTGTATACTGATTGATTTCTGTTGTCTTATCTGCAATATCATTTACTTCTTTTGCTACAGACTCTGTATTCTCATTAATGACAGATGCATTCTCTGAGATATCCTGCATTGTAGCAGAAAGCTCTTCTGTAAGTGCGGAGAGGTCAGACACACTTCCGTTACTTGTCTGTACACTCTGTCGTACTTCATTTACAACTTCCTCCATCTTGTTTGAGTTTGTAATGATAATCTTAAAGATTGTCTGCAGCTTAGTCATGAAAATGTTAATACCATGACCAACAGCATCAATTTCTTTATTTGAACCAGCAGATACTCTCTGCGTGAGGTCTCCCTGCTTGTTATCTATATTGACGATAATATTGTCAATCTCTTTTTGTGTAACAGAAAGAGGTCTGATAACCATTCTAAGTACAAGCACTGCTGCCATAAGTAGTGAAAATACACTTACAAGAATTGTCACAACACAGGTAACAAATGAAACATGGTATGTTGTCTGGAGATTTTTTCTCTCTTTATCAGCATTTGCATTTACTTTATCTTTTATTGTAG
>URGC01000165.1 GCA_900547255.1 uncultured Eubacterium sp.
CCCTATATAAGAAAATATATTGCCGTAATATCCGTTATAGAATATTGCCATTCCAATTGATACAAGTATAACCGATACAACAGTCACAAATGTGCTTACTGATTTCATCTGCTCTGCCGGAAAATCATTCTTATTCCCATTAAGGTCATACTCCTGCTTTAAGTATTTGAGATTGTTGTGGATTATCTGCAAGACAATAAATAATATGCAGAGTACTCCCTGTATATTCATAAGCAGCCTGCTTTCTGCCGCCATTCCAACAAAATATCCAACTACAATCACTACCAGTAAGTATATATTGACAGCCTCTTTTGCAACAAGCGACCTTATCGCCGCATCTCTTACTGTCTCTGCACTCTGTCCTTCACGTATGGGAATTGAATTATCTTTGTATATATTAACCTCTCTGTTCTTTAAGCTTGTCGAATATATACATATCAACACAGCTTCCATCAGATTAAATGTTATCTGTCCTTCACCTGCCTGCAGACTCGTTACAACTGCAAAAGCAATAATCAGGACATTACTTATGACGAACAGATTAAACTTCCTAATACATTTTCTGGCTGCAAATGCCGCTATAACTGCAATCAGAACCCAGTATGCATCTATAAAATGTGTCTGGTCAAGCTTTAGTATTCCAAGATAGCATGTGTAGCATATTGAAAGGAATAGAACACACTGCATCAAAAGTTCTGTAAATGCTATAACTTTGACATTATTAACCTTTTGCATTGTGTGATACCTCCCATTCAACTGCATTTCCAGCAAATTCATCAAGTACAACTTCTTTATCTTTAAAATGTGGTGCTATGAATACAGCCTGTGACTGGTTGCCTATCAGGTTATTAAGCTCCGTCTGCAGCTCACTTCTTGTATTCTGTGAAATTATTATATACATTGCACTGCTGCCGCCGTCTTCGTCAAATAACTGTCTGTTATAATTATCTGTCCTGTTCTTTATAAATTCTATGAAATTCTCCTGTCCACATTCAATATTGATATGTGCGAGTGCTGTATCTATATCCTTGATATGCTCCTGCTCACCGTGTGGATATACTATAACTGGCTGTTTTGTCTCATAATCAACGCCATTAGAAATCAATCCTACTGATATTCCGCTGTCAAGAAGTGTCTCAGCAATTCCAGCCGCAATCGATATTGAAGCCTCATCCAGTCTTTCATATACAAGCATGCCTTCTGGTTCAAGATTAAGGAGAATATACACCTGCTGGCATGTAGTCTCATTAAACTGGTTAACCATAAGCTCACCTGTTCTAGCCGATGCTTTCCAGTTGATTGTATTCATAGGGTCACTTGTGTCGTATTCCCTTATCTGTCTGAACGCAAATGGGTCAGGATTAATCAGGCTATTACGCTCAGCAAGCCCTAACACTCTTGAATACAGTACATCAACATCATCACTGAAATAAGGGTCTGGATATATTGTCACCGCAGCAGTATTATCTGCCTTGTATACACATATATCATTCATAAAAAGACCTGTAAAAGTCATCTCAACTTTATTAACTGAATACACTCCACGCTGGTTACATGTAACCGGAATACGTCTTGTGATTCTCTGGTTCATCAGCAGGGAAAACACATCATCCCTGTATGTAGCATCTGTTATTCTTGAATTCTCACTGCCATCTTTAAATACAAGTGAGCTTGATGCCTGAAACTTCAGATGAATGAATGGAAGCGGCAGCCTTTTTTCATTAGACACAACCTCTACCAGCTCAAATGTATCACCACATACCGCATCAGAAACTGAAAACTTTATTGACATCTTTAAATCAGAATTCCAGTGTTTGATATAAAACCTTTTCAGAAGCAGATATACTACTGCTGCCCCTGCGATCATTAAAATAATATGCATTACTTATCCCATTCCTCTACTGGCACCTGAACTTTTCCAAGAATCTCATTAATAACTGCCTTTCTTAATTCGCTCTTCTTAGCACCTCTTTTTAATACCAGTCTGTGTGCAAATACATATGGTGCAATAGCTGTAACATCCTCAGGTACAACATAATTACGTCCTTTAATATATGCATATGCCCTAACTGCATTTACCATATTAAGAGTACCTCTTGGGCTCACACCTATAGATACATTCTCATGATTTCTTGTCATATCTGCAATATCAACGATATATCCCATCACTGACCGGTGTACATAGACTTTGGATGCCTCTTTTATCATCTCTGCAACTTCTTTTCCGTCACATACAGCAGAGAGTTTATCAAGAGGATTCTCGCTCTTAAATCTGTTGATTATCTCAATCTCCTCATTCTTATCTGGATATCCGAATGACAACTGGAGAAGGAATCTGTCTAACTGTGCCTCTGGAAGTTCATATGTTCCGGCAGTCTCTATAGGATTCTCTGTCGCTATTACTATAAATGGTGCTTCAAGCTTAGTGCTTGTGCCATCAACTGTAACCTGTCTTTCTTCCATGCACTCAAGAAGCGCAGACTGTGTTCTAGGTGTTGCCCTGTTAATCTCATCTGCAAGCAATATATTAGTAAATACTGGGCCTTTTCTGAATACGAACTCGCCCTGCTTCTGGTTATAATAATTAATTCCTGTCACATCTGATGGAAGTAAATCCGGGGTGAACTGTATTCTGTTAAACTCTGCATTAACTGACTTAGAAAATGCCTTAGCTGTCATTGTCTTACCTGTTCCCGGTACATCCTCCAAAAGGACATGTCCACCGGCAATTACAGCCGTAAGAATCAACTCTACAACATCATCTTTACCTACAATAACCTTACACACATTATCTTTTATAAGCTTTGCCTTATCCTGATACTTAAATACCTCTGCCATGTTATTCCTCCATCTGCTATTTAACTTTTGCTATCTGACATCTTACATATATTATAATTATGATGTTGGGGTCAAAAGGTATTTTGACCCCTTTGATACCAGATTGCTACG
>URGC01000166.1 GCA_900547255.1 uncultured Eubacterium sp.
AAGGTCAGAAAGCCGATGCAAGCTTGCTTGCAAGAGGTTTTTTGACCCCAACATCTTAGCATTCGTTAATTAAGAATAATTAAGAGTGAAGCAATAATAACTATTATTAATATCTAATATGCAAGGAGAACTTATTTATGAAAGAATTTAATTATACAATTACAGATCCAGAGGGAATACATGCACGTCCAGCAGGAGAGCTTGTAAAGGTTTGTAAGGAATTTAGCAGTAAAATTACTCTTATAAAGGATGGCAAGTCAGGCGATTGCAAGAAGATATTTGGAATTATGGCACTTGCTGTTAAGGGCGGTAACGAGATAACTATGACATTTGAAGGAGAAGACGAAGAAGCAGCTTTTGATAAGGTTTCTGAATTTATGAAGGCTAACATGTAGCCTGATAGGAGGCATTATGGAAAAGTATATAGGTAAAAGTGTATATGCAGGAGTCGCAATCGGTAAGATTATGCTGTATCAGAAAGACCAGCAGCAGGTCATAAGAAAAAAGATTGATGATACAGAGGCTGAGACAAAGAGATTCTTTAATGCATTAGAGGATGCTAAGGCTGAACTTGGAGAGTTGTATGATAAGGCTCTTAAAGAGGTTGGAGAGGCCAGTGCTGCAATATTTGAGATTCATCAGATGATGCTTGAGGATGATGATTATATTGAGTCAGTGGTTAATATAATAGATAATCAGAAGCTTAATGCGGAATATGCTGTTGCACAGACAGGCGATAACTTTTCGGAAATGTTTGCCTCTATGGATGATGAGTATATGTGCGGAAGGGCAGCCGATGTCAAGGATGTTACAGAGCGTATAATCAATAATTTCCACGGTGGTTCTAAGGGGGCTATCAATTCAGAAGAGCCAGTTATAATAGTGGCATCAGACCTTGCGCCATCAGAGACAGTGCAGATGGATAAAAGCAAGATTTTATCATTTGTAAGTGTGAAAGGCTCAGTTAATTCACATACAGCTATCCTTGCAAGAACTATGGGAATACCAGCACTTATAGGTGCAGATATACCGCTTGATGAGTCAATAGATGGCAAGCTTGGAATAGTTGACGGAATTAATGGATGTATATATGTTGACCCTGATGAAGAAACTTTAAAGACAATGACTGCTCAGCGTGATAAAGAGTTAGAGAAGAAAGAACTGTTAAAGACTCTTAAAGGTAAAGAGGATGTCACTGTTGATGGCAGAAAGATTAAATTATATGCCAACATTGGTAATATTAAAGACCTTGCAAATGTACTTGATAATGATGCGGCAGGAATTGGACTGTTTAGAAGTGAGTTCATATATCTGGAGCGTGAGGATTATCCTACAGAGGATGAGCAGTTTAAGATATACCGCACAGTTGCTGAGAATATGGCTGGCAAGCCAGTAATTATCAGAACGCTTGATATAGGTGCAGATAAGCAGTGTGACTATTTTAATCTTGACAGAGAAGACAATCCGGCAATGGGACTTAGAGCTATAAGAATATGTCTTACAAGACCAGATATATTCAAAACTCAATTAAGAGCCTTGTATAGAGCCAGCGCATTTGGTAATATATCTATAATGTATCCGATGATAACAAGTACATCGGAGGTTACAAAGATAAAAGAGATAGAAGAACAGGTTAAGGCTGAGCTTAAAGCGGACGGAATCGATATAGGCAATCCTAAGACAGGAATAATGATTGAGACACCGGCTGCTGTTATGGTAAGTGATGAACTTGCCAGGATGGTTGATTTCTTTAGTATAGGAACTAATGACCTGACACAGTATACACTGGCAATAGACCGCCAGAATACCAAGCTTGATGATTTCTATGACAGTCATCATCCAGCAGTGCTTAAGATGATTAAAATGGTTGTTGACAATGCACATAAGGCTGGCATATGGGCTGGCATATGTGGTGAGCTTGGAGCAGATACATCACTTACGGAGCAGTTTATTGCTATGGGAGTTGATGAGTTGTCTGTTTCAGCAAGTAAATTACTCGCCATTAGAAAGATTATCAGAGAGACAGATGCATCACGTCTGTAATTATAAGATTTAAGTAGCCTTGGCTGTCTGGTTATGGAGGTAGACATGCTATCAGAACAGAGACAGGAAATTATACTTAAACTGCTTAAAGAGAAGGGCAGTATAACGGTAAGTGAATTGAAGGATATACTTAAATCTTCCGAGGCAACTATCAGAAGGGATCTTAATTATCTTGATGAAGAGAAGAAGCTTGTAAAGGTTTTTGGCGGTGCTGTATCTAACAGTTTTACATTTTTATCAGCGGAGCCTTCTGTGTCACAGAAGAAATCAATTAACACAGAGGAAAAGAAGAAGATTGCAGCATATGCGGCATCTCTTATCGAGCCGGATGATTTTGTGTATATTGATGCGGGAACTACAACAGAGTATATGCTTGGATTTATCAAAGAAAGAAAAGCAACATATGTAACTAACGCTGTCAGTCATGCAAAAAGGCTTGCAAGTGATGGATTCAGGGTTGAACTTATTGGCGGTGAGTTAAAAGGAATCACAGAGGCTGTTGTAGGAGCAAGGGCTGTGCTTACTCTTTCTAAGATGAATTTTAATAAAGGTTTCTTTGGCGCGAATGGTGTGAGTGACCAGTGCGGATTCACGACTCCAGATGTCAACGAAGCTGCTGTCAAGGAGGTTGCGTTCAAACACTGCCTTAACAGATATGTACTTGCTGACAGTAAAAAGATTGGCAATATCAGTTCAGTCAAATTCGCTGAGCTGGAAGATGCCCATGTTATAACAGAGGCGTTACTTGATGATAAGTACAAAAAAATGGACAATTTTATAATTGTCTAATATGATACCAGGGTCAAAAGGTCAGAAAGCCGATGCAAGCTTGCTTGCAAGA
>URGC01000167.1 GCA_900547255.1 uncultured Eubacterium sp.
TGATTCTTCATCTGATGTAATCTCATCCAAATTCTCATCTACAGGCTCAACAGGTCTTGGCATTTCATATCCAGCGGCAAGGAAGAGCTTTAACTGCTCTTCGCTTGTGCACACCATCTTTACCCCTTTACGTTCAACTATCTCTCTCATAAACATCACGCTTTCTGGACTACAGCCGCAAGATTAGCATCAAGAAGCTTGACGCCACAGAGCATATCAAGAGATACAATCTGCTTCTTAGTATTGATATCGTAACCATTCATAACACGGATGCCGAAGCCATCGTAATTCTCAATGTGTCCATCTGCCTTATCACTTGGGAGCTCAAGAGAACGTGTTACAAGCGCAAATGCATTCTTGTGGAATGCAAGAGCCATTGGATCACTTGTAGAAGCTGCTGTGCCTATATTCTGGTCAACATAGAAATCCATTCCGAACTTCCTGCCAAGAGAAGCTTCTCTAAGAGCTGTTCCATTGTCACCCACCTGAGCTGCATTAATGAAGAGGTCTGTCATTAACAGATCTGCTTCTACATCTGCGTTATAGACATATTTTCTGTCAGTAAGTGGAACAGCGTTGTCTGTAAGATACTTTCTTGCTGCCACTATATCCGCTCTTGCTCCAGAAGTGTTCACTCTGTTAGTTACGTCTGCCTGAAGTGCTATAAGATACTTATCAATCTTATCTGCGAATGCCTTCATTGCAGGAACAATGAACTGGTCGGAGAAATCAGCTATATCAAGAGTTAACTCTTTAGAGGTAACTGCAAATGATACATCAAGGAGCTTATCCATCTTGATTGCAACAGATGATTCCTTTGCATCCTGAAGCTCTATCTGGGCTGTGAACTCCTTAGCCTCAAATGTTGCAGGCTTCTTGATAGTGATAGTATCGCCTATGCCTTTAACAAATTCCTTAGCATAATCTCTGTGTACCAAATTAGCCATAACAGCATTCTTTCTAAGCTGCATAAGTGCTTCTTTGGCGATAATGTTCGGTGTTAATATTGTGTTTGCCATTCTTTATCCTCACTTTCCTTCTCTGGCTTTTACATAATCCGCCATTGACATCTTTTCGTAATCAGAGCCAGCTCCACCATTGTCATTGTTTGGAGGGGTCTTAGTGTCCGCTCCTGTCTGCTGCTGTGTTGTGATGAAATCCTTCCACTCATTCTTGGCAGCTTCCTTCATCTTGTCTGATTCCTCAAATTTGCCATCCTTAATCTTGAACTCATCCACGTTTGTGACCTTAAGGATTGAATCTATACGGTTCTCTGATACCCCAATCTCTTTCAGAAGAGCTCTATATGCGTCCTGCTTGCCTTTCTTCGCATCTGCTGCCGCCAAGTCCTTCTTATAGTCCTCAAATGCTTTGTGTTCTGTTTCATACTTGACTTTCCAATCATCTTCTTCTGATGGATTAGCCTTTAATTCGTCCAACTCCTTCTGGACCCCTGGAAGCTTCTCAGCATCCTCCTTGTACTTATCTCTCGATTCTTTGAGAGCGTCTGTTGTCTCTGTGTGGGCTTCGATAATTGCTGACACCTGTTCGTCAGTCAATCCCATACCCTTTAACATTGATCTTGTTAACATGTTTCAAATCTCCTTTTCTTCGTTCACAGTTCTTCGTGATTAGATTTAATTAATAAATAGCACAAGAAAAGGGGCATGTTTCGTGATCATGTCCCCTGAAGCAAAAAAATAAGAGATAGCATATTGCTATCCCTTTAACACATCTTTGATTATTCGTTTGTATTCGTCCGCATGATCTGCAACCGCTGGCTTTAAGTATGGCTGTGCCTTTTGACCTGGTATACTCGGAGTACCACCTTGATAAAACGAACCTGTTCCAAGCTCAACATATGGAGCATATTCTACATTTTCTATTGTTGTTCCTGGTGCAGCACTTCCACTTTCCCAAGCACTATATGCCTTTACTGTTGTTCCTTCTATCTCTATATACCCAACTATTTTGTAATTAGATGTAAGTTTATCAGTTAACGTTCCTGTATGGTCAATACAGTAAAAATCTCCATTTTTTTTCACAACATCTCTAAACCTAACATTACCTATATTTTGTCCTAAATTTACATTACTAAATGTTGGCAAATTATATGCTTTAGCTTTAGAATTTTTCATAAATAATATTATAAGAAAAAACACTAAAGTAAAAATTATATAACGTACTTTTCTCATCACTTTACCTCCTTTCTTTAAAAAATTTTTTCTTCTATTTTATTTTTCTTTTGATATATATACATAAGCATTGCTAATAACACTATATTAACCATTCCTATAATTACATATAATGCTATTGTTCCACCTGTGCTTATTCCAACAAATACATCTGCTGATCCTATATCATCTTCTGTATTTATTTGGTTGTTTGCTACTGAATCTACATCTGGTATTCCATATTTGTTATATGATTCATATATTTCTGCTCTATTGTTTATTAATCCTACATTATTATTTGTCATTGTCTTTGTTAAGATTAATTTTATCTCTTGTGTTTCTCCTGGTTTTATTTCTGTACTCTCTAATTTCTTTGTATATAGATTTCCATCTAACATATACCAGTCTTGATTTAATTCTGAATTAAATGTTAATCCTTCTGGTAAATAATCTACTATATTATTTGCATATCCTGCTACATCTCCTGTATTCTTTACTTCTATTGTATATTCAAATATTACTGTTGCTCCATTTAATTCTTTTGAATGTATTTCTAATCTTCCAAATGTTGATTTGTCATAATTATATGTCTTTGTCTTTTTACTT
>URGC01000168.1 GCA_900547255.1 uncultured Eubacterium sp.
TTTATCATAGAAGACCCTTGTATTGTTTAATTTACAGAGATTTTTTCACAGGCTCTTTCAAGTAAACAAAATCAGGCTCATATACATGACGCCAAACATGAACACATGGAGATTCTTAACCTGCTGTGATTGACATCCTTTTTTCATCCTATCTATAATAAGCTGGCTTCAAATGAACCGGCACTCCATCTGAGTATTCAGCAATATTAGTTCCCTGAATAAGTGGTCTGACATACTTAATATATTCCTCAGAAATATCTGTTCCGTCTGCTGTTATCCACTCTGTCGGGAACTTCTTTTCCTTATTGCATATCTCATTCACGTCTGCAAGTCCGTAATTAATCTCATATCCGTTAGTATCGTCTCTTACAAATGTTATCATCTTTCCAGTCTCACCATCAAGAGCTGCCAGGACTGCCACTTTTCCTGCTTTTTGGGCTTCATCAATATCTGTTGCGGAAGCAAGAAGTGAAGAACATCTCTGTGGAAGATTCAGCTCAATGCTTCTGCATTTGATTCCAAATTCTGCTTTCACATAATTCTCAAGATACTTTCCGCAGCCTGTAAGCATCTTATGTCCAAAGCCATCAACCGATGCCGCATCTGCATATTCACATATGAATCTGCCGTCTTTATCCGCAATTCCTTCCGATACACACACAACAACTGCAGTTTCCTGTTCAAGTGCTGCCTTAAGTGACTTCTTAAATTCTTCCATATCAAATGCATGCTCTGGCATATATATAAGATAAGGATTTCTGCTATACTCTGTTCTTGCAAGTACTGATGCCGCTGTAACCCAGCCTGCATGCCTTCCCATAAGCTCAACAATTGTCACCGATGGGTGTGCATAACATGTTGCATCAAGTATAATCTCTCTTAATGTTGAAGCAACATATTTTGCAGTTGAACCGTACCCCGGAGTATGGTCAGTCATTACAAGATCATTATCAATTGTCTTAGGTACACCTATAAATCTTATGTCCGATTTCTTCAATGATGCCACTCTTGATAATTTTGACACTGTATCCATTGAATCATTGCCACCAATATAGAACACATATCCAATGTTCATCTGTGCAAACATATCAAACAATTTATCATACACCTTATCCTCTAAATCTTCTGGAAGCATATACCTGCAGCTTCCAAGAAAAGAAGCGGGTGTTATCTTTAATCTTTCAATCGGCTCATTATCTGCCACCTCAGAAAGATTAATAAAACTGCCTGCCAGAAATCCTTCAATCCCATGCACCATGCCATATACAGTGCCAATCTTTTTCTTATTATTAAGTCCTTCCTCAATCACTCCATATAATGATGAATTAATAACCGCTGTCGGTCCGCCTGACTGACCTACCAGAATATTCTTTAACATACCTGTGCCTCCTGATTTGTTATACGTCTTATTTCCGCTGCCATTGCTTAGATTGTATCATCTGCGGATTATCAATTGCAACATAATACCTGCAAGTTTACAGTTTATAGAGTTTATAGTGCCTGGCACCGACGGCTAGCGTCTGGCATCCATGGCTGCCTCTGTTTCCTTTTTCTTTGACATAACCCAATGAAACAAAGCACAAAATACTAATGCAAATACAACGCCGAATATATTCTGAATCACTCTGAGACTAACAGCCTCTTTTAATCCGTAGCTCTCTGCTGCAATGGCTAAAGCGCCAAATGTATTAAATACTGCCTGCCAGCTATATTTTGCAGAAAATCCTACACCTATTCCACCAATGATTCCTATGTATGCATAGATGGATGACGGAAGCAGAAAATATAATACAGTAAAGCATATTACACCTGCTATATTTCCAACAATCCTTTTATGTACTCTGTATTGCATGTCCTCCATAAATGGTAAGATTGCTGACATAGCGGCAATACCTGCCCACATTGCGCGTGGCATATTGCAAAGTTCGGCAATGCAAAGAACTGCCGGTACACATATGATCTGACATAACTGCCATTTTGTCCGTGAAGAAGATATATCAAATTCCCTTATCAGATCATTCAGATTTCTTTTATACGTTCTGTTTTTATGATTACGATAAAATACAAGACAGGTAAGTACTGCACCTAATACCATTCCGGCTAATCTCATCTGATAGCTGTTTCCTGTTACATCGTATCCATATAATAGCAGATACCCGAGAACCAATGTAGATTGGTTAAACATAAATGGATTATGGCATCCGAACAGAATCAGAACTGCCAGTGCCGCAATGTTTAACAGCATTCCAAGTACTGGTGAAAGCTGGTTTGCCAAATGTGGACATACAGACATAACCACAAAGAACAAAGCTAAAAGCAACGTAGACTGTCCGGTATGTATCCCAAGATCCGCATTTCTAAATACCATAAGGCATAATAAAACTACTACACCCACAATACTATTCTCATTTCCAAATAAGATACTGAAAATAGTAACAAATAAAAAACAAAATGCCATTGTAACAGCTATCTTTACCAAATATACCAGTATATGATATGATTTTTCTTTCACTGTTTCACTCTTTTTCAACAGATTTTTAGAACCTGCCTGATTTAACTGCAATTCCTGATAAAATGTCATGTAATTCCTCCTCTATCTGTTTTTCTTAAACTTATATGGCCTCATCTTTCTGTATTGGAAGCTCTACAACAAATCTGCATCCACCATATTCACGGTTTTCTGCTTTGATTGTTCCTCCGGCA
>URGC01000169.1 GCA_900547255.1 uncultured Eubacterium sp.
CTATCCCTCCAATAATCTTTTTACGCTCTTCCTAATGATGTTACAATATGTTCAAGCATCTCACTTATAACATTGATGTATCTTGATGCAGCATTATAAGACTGCTGATACTTAATCATCTTCTGAAGCTCCTCATCAGATGATACACCCTCTGACTGCTGCCTCTGGTTATCATATCCATTGACCATTGTCTGCTGGTGGTCTACGAAATCACTTAACACATCGCCGATTGTAGCAAAATCACTTGTAAAATTATTATAGAATGATTCAAAATTACCTACTGCATAGCTCTCTGGATTCAATGATGCAAAATCTGCATTCCATGCATCCATAAGTGCCTGACCTCTTGAAATATCTTCTTTTCCCTGTGCATTTGTCATAGGTATCTTACTTACATCCTGACTTACTGTAGGATTAACCATTATATTGCCAAGAGTGTAATCTGAACGCTGACCATTCTGGTTGCGGTTGTTATAAAGCTTATATTTATTACCCTGTACATCTGTATAATCAACAAAATCCTCTGTTGTCTCTCTCTTAAAGATTCCCTCTCCTACAGTATGATTATCATCATTGCCGTAGTCTGTCTTATCTTCATCAAGAACTGAATAATAATACTTATCAGGTGTTACAACCTTAGCCGCCTTATCATCTTCATAAAGCTTTTCAAGGGATTTATATGTATATGTTGTTCCATCTCTATTAGCAATTCCCTTAATCAAATTGCCTTTTCCATCATATAACTGGGCTTTATCTGTTTTATACTCATAATAATCAGGTATATATTCATTGCCTTTAGCATCTGTAAGAGCTTTATCTATAGTATGCTCTTTAGTTGGACAAAGTACCTGGTTAAGTGTTGTACATATACCATTGACAAGCTTATCAAGTCCTGCGATTGCACTAAGAATAGCTGAAGGCTCTATATACTTATTATAGTAAGCCTGCTTCTGCTCATATAATTTATAGTCTTTTTCATACTCTGCCTGGCCATTAGCTCCTGAATATTTGCTGTCATTCTTATCCGGCTTCACTGGAACATCAGAATAATCAACATTAACGCTTCCTCTTGCAAGAAGAAGACCTTTTAACTGCCCCTGGTCATTGGTAGTTGAACTATACAACTCCTCCTCTGGATAAACATCTCTCTCAAATGCAGGGAATGTTGGAACATAGAGGTTAGTTCCATCTAACGTCTTATAAGACATCTTTGTTACAGCCGTATCTGTTACAAGAGGCATGCTCTCTGCATTTACCATAACTGCGCCATTCTCAGCCTCATAATAACTTATTCTCACATACTGGCTTAACTCATCAAGTGCCGCATCCCTCTGGTCACGCAGGTCATTCGCACTTTCCTGTCCTGTTGACTCTATCTTGGAAATCTGCTTGTTAAGCTCATGTATCTTCTCACTCAGGTCATTGACACTGTTGATAATATTCAATACCTGTTCGTTCAATGTCTGCTGATAATCTTTAAGTCCCTTATAAACTGCATCTGACCTTGTCATAAACGCAGATGCACTCTGTATAAGTGCAGATCTTTTAACCGTACTTCCAGGCTCCTTCGAAAGCTCATTGATAGCATCTGACAAACCTATCATGCACTCCTGATAAGTAACACCCTGCATCTCACCGAACAAATCTTCAATCTCTTCAACAGCCTTGTGCTGTGAATTGTAAAATCCAAGTCTTCCATTCTCGGTTCTGTAAGCTTTATCTATAAATTCATCTCTTATTCTTCTTATTGCCTGAACTCCGACACCTAATCCATATGTGGAGCTTACTGGTGAACTAAGATTATTATATTTAACATATAAGTTATCCTTAAAACCTATCTGCTGTCTGGTATAACCAGTTGTATTAATATTAGATAAGTTATGCGCTGTAGTATTCAGAGCCGCCTGTGCTGTTTTTAATCCTGATGCCCCAACCATGAGGCTCGACATGCCATTCGCCATGTACTTATCTCCTTTCTATATGCAAAAAACCTAGATGTTATCTCTCATCTAGGTTTTTTATCGGCACATATTCACAAAAACTTTAATGAAATAGTGCTAAATATTAAATTACATATATTACCATGCATCAACGTCCGCTCCCGGATGTGCCATTGACGGGGCTGTATTCTTCGCAGCCGATGACTGTGACGGGCTTAGCGTTGCCTGACTTGTAGAATTAATCGGTCTTGTAGTCTGAGGTTGTGATGTTGTCCTCTGCTTCTTCCTTGATTCTTTTCCACTCTTGAATCTGCTCCATTGCTTCATTCATTTCTTTAACTGTCATACACATAACGACTACCTCCTTATTAATGAAAATGTTTTGTTGTAATACCTTGTTTGGTATGGGTACATATTATCACTATATGGGTACATATTCAATGTGCAAAATTCATAAAATTTATAATATATTTTTGTGCATTTTATGGGTACATATTTTATTGACAAAATTATATGTACCCATATATAATATTACTAACAACAAAACATTATTAATTTTTAAGGAGGTCATTATTATGATGAACATTTATTTAACAAACTTAGGAAAGTACAACGAAGGTCAGTT
>URGC01000170.1 GCA_900547255.1 uncultured Eubacterium sp.
AATATATTCTATGTCTCCATACAGCAGTGAGGAGATTGTTTCAAGAAATTTTGTGCTGAATGAAAAACCAAAGGCAATCATTAACATAGTAGATGCAACTAATATTGAGCGTAATATGTATCTTACGATGCAGTTGCTTGAGATGGATGTTCCAATGGTTCTTGCTCTTAATATGATGGATGAGGTTACTGGTAATGATGGTTCAATTGATATCAATGGCATGGAAAATATGCTTGGAATACCAGTTGTGCCTATATCAGCAGCTAAGAGAGAGGGCGTTGATGAACTTGTGCGTCATGCAGTCCATATTGCAGAGTATCAGGAAAAACCGGCAAGAACAGATTATTGTGATGAGAATGATTTCGGTGGAGCTGTGCACAGATGTATCCATGCGGTTATACACCTGATAGAGGATCATGCAAAGCGTGCACAGATTCCTGTAAGATTTGCTGCAAGTAAGATAATAGAGGGTGATGAGCTTGTTCTTAAACTTCTTGAGCTTGACCAGAATGAAAAAGAGATGCTTGAGCATATTGTCCTTCAGATGGAAAAAGAGCGCGGACTTGATAAAAGTGCCGCTATGGCTGACATGAGATTTTCATTTATTGAGAGAGTGTGTGAGGCTAATGTTGTTAAGCCTAGGGCAAGCCGTGAAAGAATAAGAAGCGAAAAAATTGATAAAATTCTGACAGGTAAGTATACTGCAATTCCATGTTTTATTGCTATCATGCTTGCTATATTTTATCTTACATTTAATGTTATTGGCGCATTTTTACAAAATGTTCTTGCGACAGGCATTGATAAAGTTACAGATCTGGTAGATGCCGGACTTAGTGCAATGGGTGTTAACAGTGTTATTCACGGACTTGTGATTGATGGAATATTTGCAGGCGTTGGGTCGGTGTTATCATTCCTTCCAATCATAGTTACACTGTTTTTCTTCCTGTCACTTATGGAAGACAGCGGATATATAGCAAGAGTTGCATTTTTTATGGACAAGCTGTTAAGAAAGATAGGACTTTCAGGCAGAAGCATTGTTCCTATGCTTATAGGATTTGGATGTACAGTGCCTGCTGTTATGGCGACAAGAACACTTCCAAGTGAGAGAGACCGGAAGATGACAATTCTTTTGACACCATTTATGAGCTGTTCAGCCAAGTTGCCTATATATTCATTCTTTGTGAGTGCTTTTTTTCCAGGCAAGGGAGCACTTATAATGGGTGGATTGTATTTCTTTGGAATTATTATGGGAATACTCGCAGCACTGCTTTACAAGGGAACATTGTTTAAAGGGGAAGCAGTTCCATTCGTTATGGAACTACCTAATTACAGGCTTCCTGGCATGAAAAATGTCTGCCAGTTATTGTGGGAAAAGGCAAGGGATTTCCTACAGAGAGCATTTACAGTTATATTTGTGGCAACAATATTAGTGTGGTTTTTACAGAGCTTTAATCTGCATCTTAATCTTGTGACAGACTCTAAGGACAGCATACTTGCGATGATAGCAGGACTCTTTGTTCCATTGTTTGCTCCTCTGGGACTTGGCGACTGGAGAATATGCACATCACTTCTTTGTGGGGTTATGGCAAAGGAAAGCGTTGTGTCTACTATGGAGATATTGTTTGGAACAGGAATAACATCTGCTCTGTCCACGGCTGCGGCTGGCGCAATGCTTGTATTCAGCCTGTTATATACTCCTTGTGTTGCGGCAATAGCATCAATTAAGAGAGAACTTGGAACAAGATGGGTTGTTATGGTTATTGCATGGCAGTGTTTTGTTGCATGGGTGATGGCATTTTTAGTACATATTATTTTATGATGCATGATGTGTGAAAATAAAAATTGTTGACAAGATGATTCAAAATGTGATATTTTATGCGGGTTGCAAATTGAATATGGTTAAATTGGAAACGCACATCACATAGATTATTGTCTATGGCATGATAACGAACAACACATAGATTTTATTATTTAGGTGTTTATCAAAGAAAGGAAGTTATTATGCCAAAGAACAAATTAGAAGAAGTAGTATTTACAGCCATAATGGCGACAATTATGGTTTATGGAATGATTGTCTACAATGTCGCATTGAACACAGGAACTGTCAGCAAAATGACATTCTTAGCCGCATGCCACGAACTGGTTTTCATGGCACCTATAGCGTTTGTGCTTGAATTTTTCGTTGTCAGTAAGATTGCTGGAAAACTCGCATTCATAGTTATGAGACCAACAGACAGACCACAGTTTATCACATATGCAATCTCTATATGTATATGCTGTATAATGTGTCCAGCTATGAGTCTTATAGCAACAGTTCTTTTTAAAGAAAATGTGTCATTTGGAACATGGGTACAGACATGGGCTATGAATTTCCCTATGGCAATCTGCTATCAGATGTTTTACTGCGGACCATTCGTAAGACTTATATTCCGTCTTATATTCAGAAGAGGCGAGGCGAAGCAGACAGCAGAAGCTTTTGAAGCATAGAATTTAATGATACCAGGGTCAAAAGGTCAGAAAGCCGATGCAAGCTTGC
>URGC01000171.1 GCA_900547255.1 uncultured Eubacterium sp.
TTCTCCGCAACAGATTACAGGTACACCCTTATCCTTTACCTTTTCAACAATGTTTCCACAATGCTTACAAATATAATACCTTACTTCCATGCCTTTTTCTCCTTCCATGTGTAAAATTTATAATTCAATTGTCTCTATAATCTTTTTCAATGAATCTGCAGATTCCTTAAGCTTTAACGCTTCCTCGCCACTTAAATTAATAGGTATATCAGACTCAATACCATCTGCACCTACAATAGCTGGCATACTTAACGATACTCCGTCAATATCATATACTCCATGAATCATGTGTGATACAGGAAGTATTGATTTTTCATCTCTCATAATCACTTCGCAAATTCTTTTTACAGACATTGCAATTCCATAATATGTAGCGTGCTTTTTGTTTATAATCTCATAAGCACTGTTCTTGACTGCTGTAGCTATTTCTGCCGTGTTTTCCTTGTGCTTGTAATGTCCACGCATTTCACACATTTCACTTAATGGAACACCAGATACATTGGCTGATGACCATGCTACAACTTCGCTGTCTCCATGCTCACCTACTATAAATGCATGAACACTCCTGCTGTCCACAGATAAATGCTCACCAAGCTTATATCTTAATCTGGCACTATCTAACACAGTACCCGATCCAATAACCCTGTTTTCTGGAAGTCCTGATAACTTTATGGCTACCTGAGTCAGGATATCTACCGGATTCGCAACTACAAGCATGATACCTGCAAAATTTCTCTTTGCTATTTCAGGAATAATTGACTTAAATATTGCTACATTTTTATTTACGAGATCAAGCCTTGTCTCTCCCGGTTTCTGTCCCGCTCCGGCAGATATGACAACAATTGCAGCATCAGCCACATCATCATAATCTCCGGCATATATTTTCATCGGACTCGCAAATGGAATACCATGACTGATATCCATCGCTTCTCCTTCTGCCTTGTTCTTATCTGCATCGATAAGGACAATCTCTGTAAACAAGCCACTCTGCATCAGAGCAAATACCGATGCAGAACCAACAAAGCCACAGCCTATCATTACTGCTTTTTTTGAATTAATCACTTTCTTCTTCGTAATAATCTCATCTCCTTAATAGTTTTCTTCATGTACTTCAAAATAGCTCTGCGGATGATTACATACCGGACATACCTCAGGAGCCTTTGTTCCTACCACGATATGTCCGCAGTTACGGCATTCCCATACCTTAACTTCGCTCTTTTCAAATACCTGTGCAGTTTCAATATTCTTAAGAAGTGCACGATATCTTTCCTCATGGTGCTTCTCAATCTCACCTACTGCCCTGAATTTTGCTGCAAGCTCAGGGAATCCTTCTTCCTCAGCTGTTTTAGCAAAGCCTTCATACATATCTGTCCACTCATAATTTTCGCCTTCTGCCGCTGCCGCCAGGTTTTCCTTTGTATCACCAATTCCTGCTAATTCCTTGAACCACATCTTTGCATGTTCTTTCTCATTATCTGCAGTCTTTAAAAACAATGCTGACATCTGCTCGTAACCTTCCTTTTTCGCTACAGAAGCAAAATAGGTATACTTATTTCTTGCCTGAGACTCTCCCGCAAATGCCTCCTGTAAATTCTTCTCTGTCTGTGTTCCTGCATATTTGTTTGCTGCCATCTCTTTTACCTCCGTTTTCTTTACTACTTTTTCAAAATCTGATGCCGGGTGCTTGCACAAAGGACATATAAAGTCATCCGGTAATTCCTCGCCTACATATTCATATCCGCAAATTCTGCAACGCCATATTGTCTGACTGTCCTCTGTTTTTCCAACCTCCTGTGGCTTAGGCTTAATATTATTCTGATAATAATCATATGTTACTGAAGGAACATTACTTAAAACTTCCATATCTGTTATCTCACCGATAAACATCGTATGTGAACCCAAGTCCTCTGTTTTAGTAACTGTCACAGAAATGTATGCATTTGTACCTTCTGTAATATAATAAATACCATTTGTGCCCCTGGCACACTGCTCAAATGCTTCAAACTTATTGGTATCTCTTCCTGATTGGAAGCCAAAATGTTTGAACAATTCAAATTGTGCCTTCTGACTTAAGACTGATACAGTAAATTTTCCGGTTCTTTGAATCATATCATGCGTATAATTTGCCTTATTTACACAGATACTTAACCGGTTTGGCTCCGAAGCTGCCTGAATGGCTGTATTAATAATACATCCATTGTCTTTTCCGTCTTCCCTGGCAGTCAGCACGAACAATCCATAACTCAGCTTATACATTGCTTTCCTATCCATATTTTTCCTCCTTTACCTTCTCCCTGCATTTCGGGCAAATGCCTTTAAATGAAATATCATAATCCACAAATTCAATTCCATGAGTGTTATGAATTCTTTCCAGCAAATCCGGTATTTGATCCATATCCACATCAAAAACTTCACCGCACTTTATACATCTTACATGGTAATGATTTTTCAATGTAAAATCAAATCGGTTCGGTCCATCCGGA
>URGC01000172.1 GCA_900547255.1 uncultured Eubacterium sp.
TCCCTGCTTCTGAACCTCTGCAACCATATGAAGTGCAACTGTTGTCTTACCACTTGATTCAGGACCATATATCTCCACAACTCTTCCCTTAGGAACTCCGCCAAGTCCTAATGCAATATCAAGACTTAATGAACCTGTAGGTACTGTCTCAATATTCATATTAACAGTTGAATCACCCAGCTTCATAACTGAGCCCTTACCAAACTGCTTCTCAATATTAGCAAGCGCTGCATCAAGCGCTTTCATCTTCTCTTCTTTAAGCATAATCACATTCTCCTTATTAATGAACATCTGTTCGTTAAACATATAATACGATATATTAAATGTATTGTCAATAGAAAAGCGAATATTTGTTCTTGTATATATTCTGTATATAATATCTGCATATTGATATTATCATATATTAATATGCATGTAAAGATATACTCATTATATTCTTTTTAAATTTTCAAGTGTCATTTCTAATGCTGCTTCACATGCCTGCTCTCTTATAGATGCCCTGTCGCCGCTGAAATTACATTCTTTCACATAACATTTACCGCAAATATATAATCCAATGTAAACTAATCCGACAGGCTTTCCGTCTTCTTTATCAGGCCCTGCAACACCAGTTACCGCAACACATATGTCAGCACCAGCGGCTCTGGCACCACCACGAGCCATCTCCTCTGCTGTCTGTGAACTTACTGCATAATTCTTTTCAATAGTCTGTCTGCTGACACCAAGCATGCTTATCTTTGCTTCATCACAGTATGTAATATAACCCTGCTTAAAAACAGCCGAGGCTCCTGGAACATTAACAATTCTGGAGGCAATCATGCCTCCAGTACAGGACTCGGCTGTTGTAATAATTAAATTCTTATTTTTTAAATTTTGTACTAATTCTGCTTCAATCATCAATCTGGATATCTCCGTAACAAGTTTAGAATTAATTATTTTGTGTTCTCTATAAACACCTTGTAGTTCTTAAAAATATAATCCAATAAAGATATTATTGTAAGAGCAAGTGCTATGTATACAATAACATTATTAACTACTGACATATAAGGAAGCTGTAAATCCAGTGTCAGAAGTATAATCATAATCATCTGGAATGTTGTCTTGAATTTCCCCCAGTAACTAGCCGCAATAACAACGCCATTATCAGATGCAATAAGTCTGAAACCACTGATTATAAATTCTCTTGCAATAATAATTATTACAATCCATCCCTGAAGCTTGCCCAAATCAACAAGTGCTATCATTGCAGAACATACTAAAAGCTTATCTGCAAGCGGATCCATAAATTTGCCAAAATTAGTTACAAGATTATACTTTCTTGCTATTTTACCATCCAGCAGATCTGTAAGGCTTGCAATTATGAATATTGCTATAGCAATATAGGAATTGGCATTACCACAGAAATCTGTATATAAAAATATCAGAAAGAATGGAATTAAGATAACTCTGAAAATAGTCAGTTTATTAGGCAGATTCATTATTGTTTCTCCTTATCTATAAATAATCAATTAGTAAACGAGCTTGCCAATCAGGTCATACTCTGTTGCACCTTCAATATAAACAGGCACAATATCACCTGACATAAGTGATGCATCAGTATTGATAAATACATATCCATCAACATTAGGTGCATCTTTATATGATCTGGCAACATAAGTATTATCTTCTTCAATTCTGCCTTCAATCATACAGTCAATAGTCTTTCCTATCATATCCTGGGATTTATCAGCACTTACCTCCTGCTGGAGTTCCATAACAGCATCTCTTCTTGCTTCCTTTACCTCCTCTGGTATCTGGTCAGGCATTGTTGCTGCCGGAGTATCCTCTTCTGGAGAATAAGTAAATACACCAAGTCTGTCAAACTCCATCTCATCTACAAATTCAAGCATATCCTGATGATCTTCTTCTGTCTCACCCGGAAATCCTGTTATAAGAGTTGTTCTAAGAGCTATATCAGGAATCTCTTTTCTTAATTTAGTGATAATATCTACAAGTTCCTGTCTTGATGTACGTCTTCCCATACGTTTAAGTATATTATCACTTGAATGCTGAATTGGCATATCAATATAATGACAGACCTTAGGTTCAGATTTAATAGCCTCAATCAAAGAATCATCTATCTCCTCTGGATAACAATATAAGATTCTTATCCATTTAAGCTCTGGAATAGCTGCAAGCTTGTGAAGAAGCTCGCCAAGGCATTTCTTGCCATATATATCAGTGCCATACATAGTTGTCTCCTGGGCAACCAGTATAAGCTCTTTAACTCCCATATCAACAAGCTCATTAGCCTGTTTAAGAATATACTCATATGGATAACTTCTGAAATTACCTCTTACCTTTGGGATGATACAGTATGTACAATGCTTATCACACCCCTCTGCAATCTTAAGGTACTCATAATAGCCGCCAGTTGTGATAATTCTCTTATTCTCTGTTGTAACAAGCCTGTCAGCCGAATCAATTATATTGTATCCCTTT
>URGC01000173.1 GCA_900547255.1 uncultured Eubacterium sp.
AATTATGGTAGTACAGCACAATTTATCAGCAATGAACACAAGCAGACAGTTAAACGGAGTAACAAGCTCACTGTCAAAGTCAACAGAGAAGTTATCATCAGGTTATAGAATTAACCGTGCTGGTGATGATGCAGCTGGTCTTTCAATCTCAGAGAAGATGAGAAGCCAGATCAGAGGTCTTAATAAGGCATCTGATAATGCTCAGGATGGTATCTCTCTTATTCAGGTAGCTGAAGGAGCTCTTAATGAGACTCATTCAATCCTTCAGAGAATGAACGAGTTAGCAACACAGGCAGCTAACGATACTAACACAAGTACAGACCGTAAGGCAATCCAGCAGGAGGTTGATCAGTTAACATCAGAGATCGACAGAATCCGTTCAACAACACAGTTTAATACACAGAATCTTTTAGATGGAAGTTTTTCTAAGAAGAACCTTCAGATTGGTTCGCTTTCAGGACAGTCAATCTCTATCTCTGTAAGTAACATGAATGCAACATCACTTGGTGTTAATGGACTTAAGGTATCTTCATTCTCAGGTGCAGGTGAAGCAATGTCTAAGATTCAGGCTGCTATCGATAAGGTATCTACACAGAGATCTAAGCTTGGTGCTCTTCAGAACAGACTTGAGCATACAATTAACAACCTTGATACAACATCTGAGAATACACAGGCAGCTGAGTCACGTATCCGTGATACAGATATGGCTGATGAAATGGTTCAGTACTCAAAGAACAATATCCTTTCACAGGCTGGTCAGTCAATGCTTTCACAGGCAAATCAGCAGACACAGGGTGTTCTTTCACTTCTCCAGTAATCATAATAATATTCGAAATTTATCAATCAGGGACTGGCATATGTCAGTCCCTTTTTTAAATCAAATTATGTAACATTGGGGAAGCAGTTATGACAAGAATATATACAATGACGCATAAAAAATGCAAAGAGGGATGTTATATGGATATTAAGATACCAGAGGGATTTTTTAAAGGTGAGATAAGAGAAGGCTTTTATGTAGAGAGCATGATGAAGAAAAACTGGGCTTGTATGATAAAGATGCTTGCTGAAGTAGATAGAATCTGCAAGAAACATAATATACAATATTTTGCAGACTGGGGAACGCTTCTGGGAACAGTAAGACACCATGGGTTCGTGCCTTGGGATGATGATGTTGATATAACGATGAAACGGCCGGATTTTAATAAATTCTGCCTTGTAGCACCTAAAGAACTGCCTGAAGGCTGGGAGATAGTAAATATACATAATGACGTCAGCTGGCGTCATATGCTTGCACATGTTGTTACTGGCAGAAGTGTAAATTATGACCCGGAGCATCTTAAAGAATTTTATGGCTTTCCATACGTTCCAGGAATTGATATATTTCCACTTGACTATCTTGCACCAACAGAGGAAGAAGATGCTGATGTGTGTAAACTGGTTAATATAGTAGGGGTTACAGCAGCATCATATGATAATTCTGAGAATTCTGAGGATTCTGAAGAAGAAAAGATGGCAACAATTAAAGCTATTGAGGAGATGTGTGGTGTTAAGTTTGATTACAGCAAGGATATTGTCAATCAGCTTTTAAGACTACAGGAAAGATTATCAATGATGTATTCAGAGGAAGAAGCTACCAAGATTGCACTTATGCCTGACCATGCTGGTCCAAGACCTACTGATGTATACCCTAAAGAGTATTATGCAGGCACAATTGAGATGCCATTTGAATATATAACATTGCCAGTGCCAGTAGGTTATGAGAATATTCTGGCACAGAAGTATGGACCAAATTGGAGAACCCCATATCTTGGAGGTGGAAGCCATGATTATCCATATTATAAAAAGCAGCAAAAGATAGCATGGGAAGCATTAGGCATATTATAATAATCGGATAGTTGGACTGTCATATATCGCATGGAGGCGCAGATGAAGAAGGTAATAACATATGGAACATTTGATCTGTTTCATCAGGGACATTATAACCTGCTTAAAAGAGCAAAAGAACTGGGGGATTATCTTATAGTAGGTGTAACTACAGAACATTTTGATGAAGCAAGAGGCAAGGTTAATGTAGTAGATCCTATTATGGAAAGAATTGATAATGTCCGCAGGACAGGGTTTGCTGACATGATAATTGTTGAAGACCATGATGGACAGAAGATAGAAGACATACAGAAGTATGGGGTAGATATATTTACATTAGGTTCAGACTGGATAGGTACATTTGATTACCTTAATTCGTTCTGTAAGGTTATATATCTTGACAGAACGCCTAATGTATCATCGACAATGTTAAGAAAAGACAGATTTAACATTGTGAGAGTTGGAGTTGTTGGAACTGGAAGAATTGTTCCAAGATTTATATCAGAAACAAAGTATGTAAGTGGATTAAGTGTAGAGAGTGTATATGATCCA
>URGC01000174.1 GCA_900547255.1 uncultured Eubacterium sp.
ATCTCATCGCTTGTCATCTTCTTACATATCTTGATTCCTGTAGGAAGAAGGATTATCCCACTATTTCTTCTTGTTATGACAAGATTTCCCTTGCTGTTAATTCTTCCATAATCCCCAGTATGATGAACACCATCTATTATAACCATATCTGTGGCCTTTTTATCATTATAATATCCACTTGTTATACAATCACCGCTTACAAGAATCTCCCCATCAGCAGCTATCCTCACATTAGAATCATCCAGCAGCTCATAAGAACCATCCTCCGAATAGTTAATTGCCACAGAACCTGTATTTTCTGTACTGCCATAAACTGTATACACCTTGATATCTCTGTCTCTCAAGCCCTCATAAAGTTCATATGGACATGGAGCTTCACCTATAATTACCTTTTTAAGTTCTGGATTAAATGAATTAATCTTTCTCAAATATGCCATATTAGATGGGCTGCCTGGAAGGATTGTCGGACGATAATAGTATGTATCTGCATCAATATGTCTAAGTCCTCTTCCAAGACACACACTTGCACCTCCAGCCAACGGCCATATAATACTGTATACCAGACTAAATACCCTGCTCAACTCTATCTGCGATAATACCTTATCCTCTGGTTCACACTCACAGTGTCCATTCATCATCCTGACAGCTGCCAGAATATTATTAACTGTCAGCACACATGGTTTGTCGCCATCTTCCACCGTTGCAGTAAAAATAATGATATTGCCCTCATCAGTATTCTCATCATATACATACCCATTAACATCATCATTTTCAGCATCGGGAATTATAATTGCTTCTGCATCTGACAATATATACTGGTTAGTTGAGCATAACACATAGTCTATTCCAACTTTAGACAGCTTCTCTTCTCTTATATTAGCTGGTGCAAAAAAGTCTATAAGGACAGCATCTTTGCCAGCAAGCACTGTTCCAAAGAAATTAACCACCCATCTGTAAGATGCCGGTCCATATATAGCTATCTCTCTGCCTTCAAATCTTTTAAGATGAATTGCTTTCTTAATAACATCCTCAAAAAGCCCCTTATATGTTACAGAGATTGTATCATATAAAATAGCCTCTTTATCGCCCCATCTGTCTGCATTATCTTTAAGCATATTATAAAATGTTGTACACTCTGACATATCTCACCGTGTCCTTTCAAACATTATCCTAACTCTGTCATCAAAATTAAAGCGTTCCCTGACTTTATTATATCCATTCAACGCAATAGCTTTTCTTTCTTCCTCATGTATTAAATAATACTCTACCTTTTCCACTAAGTCCACATAATCTTCATATATAACCAAATCCCTGCCATTCTCGAAATCTTCTGCAATTTCCTGCTGGTAATTAGTTATAAGGAATCCTCCACAGCCAAGCACATCCAGTACTCTTAATGGTATACCAGACTGTATAAGTCTTAGTGAAATATTAAGATTAATCTTGCTTCTTCTGAATACCTCTGGCATCTGTGTATCATAATCAACATAACCTTTAAAAGATACTTTTCCAAGTCTGTCATCTTTGTCATTGGAATACAGATTAACCCTGCACCTGTTCTGAAGCAGTGCAAGCACTGTAAATCTGTCTCTGCCAGTAACCTCTGTCCCAAGCGAATACTCAAGCTGCTTTTTGCTTACACCCCCCTCTCCGTCAGAAGCTTTATAATAAAACTCATTAAGACTATCAAGCAGTTTATCGTCTAACATATCACCTATAATATATCCACCATAAACCTTCTGCTGCGCCCTTACTATTCCTTCAAGATATCCTCTGTAATACTCATCAAGTGGACCACATATATAATTATATGTGGATTTATATAACTGTCCAACCAGCGAAACATCACATTCATACCACGATGCAGGATATTTATTATCTCTTCCCTTATCTGCAAAAATATCTGTATCAACAGCAAGTGTGAGATGATGCGCACCACTGACACCTGATTTTATATATGTATTGCACTGTATATAATCAAAAAAATATATATCATTACATGAATTTTTAAGTGCATCCACTCTCTTTATATGAAGTGGTGCGTCATACACCCATGAGATATAATGTACACTGTGTCTCTGGCATACATCTGATATTATAGGGCAGAAATTGACAGAAAACACAGTTTTATAACCACCTGATGTCACTTCCGCTTCCAGCTTTTTTTCAAATTCATCATCCTTATCCCAGTCTTTTATTATATAGTAAAATTTATCATATTCGATTCCCATACGGGTCATCGATGCTTCAATTCCATTCTGCATAAACGCATTCCACTGATAAAAAAGAATCTTATCATTCATCTTATTTTCTTTCTCCCCAAGAAAAAATTTCATATTTAAATAATATGATGTTGGGGTCAAAAGGTATTTTGACCCCTTTGATACCAGATTGCTACGTG
>URGC01000175.1 GCA_900547255.1 uncultured Eubacterium sp.
AGGATAGAGGATGAATTGCGTAAGGGACAATATCATTCAGATGGATGGTGTGTATGTGACCTTAACCCAACAAGGGATATATTAATGCAGTTTGCATCAATGCTGCAAAAGGAAGGTCTTGCAAAAGACAGTAAAAAAGGACATAGTATTAATGTGTCTGCAACGGTAATGGGAACAGGTGGCAGATTTGGATTTTCATCGGAACAAAATGAAAAATTTTTTGACATAGGAGTTGAAATTGAATTAATGCTCCAGATGGCACAAAAAAAGAAAAAAAGTTTCTTATAGGAATTGATGAAGTTTCTAAAAGCTCAGAAATGATAATTTTTGCATCTGAATTTGGTAAATGGTTAAGAGCCGGTTATCCTGTATATTTAGTATGCACTGGTTTGTATGAAAACATGAGAGAACTAAGTAATGTTAAGAATCTTACTTTTTTTAGACGTGCAACAACTGTCCAGACAGCTCCGCTTAGTACAATTAAAATGTCGGAAATGTATAAAAATAAGTTAAATGTTGATAATGAAACAGCTAAAACTATGTCTAAATTGACAAAAGGATATGCTTATGCTTTTCAGGAATTAGGTGTTTTATATTTTAAAAAAAGACCTGAAGAAACATTAGAAGATATTGTAGCATCTCTTAAATCAGAATTATATGCATATTCATATGAAAAAATATGGGAAGAAATGTCGGAAGGAGACCAGTTAATGACAAAGATATTAACTGATAAGGAAGAGTATAAGAGAGAAGAAGTATTAAAATGCATGGGTGAGCGTTCAAATAATTATTCAGTATATCGTGACAGATTACTAAAAAAGGGGATAATTTTTTCAAGGCAGGGATATATATCGCTTGCATTGCCATTTTTTGCTGATTATGTAAAAGAGTATTGTATATAAAAATAAGGAAAAGGATAAAGCTTTTATGAACAAATCACAGGATATGGGTACAGGAAGTATACCTAAATTATTTGCAAGGCTGGCTATACCAGCAGTTGTTGCGCAGATTGTCAATCTGCTGTACAACATAGTGGATCGTATCTATATAGGACATATTCCTGGAATTGGTGCTGATGCACTGACAGGTGTCGGATTGTTTACTCCGATGCTGATGCTTATTAACGCATTTGCAATGCTTGCAGGATCTGGTGGTGCACCAAGGGCTGCTATTGCAATGGGAAAGAAGGATAATGAGACTGCCGAGAAGATTCTTGGTAACTGTTTTTCGTTACTATTAATATTTGCAGCCGGGCTGACTGTTGTGTTCTATGCATTCGCACCACAGATGCTTATGTGGTTTGGTGCAAGTGAAGCGACACTGCCATATGCTTCGTCATATGCGAGAATATATATACTTGGAAGTATATTTGTGCTTATTGTACTTGGCATGAATACATTTATTACAACTCAGGGCTTTGCACAGATAAGTATGATGACTACTGTTATAGGTGCAGTCATTAACATTATTCTTGATCCGATATTTATATTTGTATTCGACATGGGGGTGCGCGGAGCTGCTATTGCGACCGTGTTAAGCCAGATGGTCGGTGCAATATGGATACTTAGATTCTTAACTGGCAATAAGACAATTCTCAAGCTTAAATTGTCCAATCTTGCATTGAAGAAGAATATTGTGCTTCCATGTCTTGGGCTTGGAATATCAACATTTGTAATGATGGCAACTGAGAGTATTTTGTCAATCAGTTTTACGTCAAGTCTTGCAAGATTCGGTGGAGATGTGGCAGTTGGTGCCATGACAATTATTACAAGTGTAAACCAGCTTGCAGTTATGCCGCTTAATGGTGTGTGTCAGGGTGGACAGCCTATTATCAGTTATAATTATGGTGCTGATAACAGTGAAAGAGTTAAGAAAGCATTTTTTACACAATTTGGAGTTTGTGTTGCTTATGCGGCAGTATTCTGGTGTCTTGTAATGGCATTTCCAGGTATGTTTGCAGGAATATTTACCAGTGATAAGGCACTTACAGAATACACGTCATGGGCAATAAGGATATATATGGCTGGAATATTTGCCACTGGTTTCCAGGCGTGCTGCCAGATGAGCTTTATGGCACTTGGACAGGCTAAAATCAGCCTTTTTATGGCATGCCTCCGTAAGCTGATTCTTCTTATACCGCTTATCTTTATTCTGCCTATGTTCATGGAGAATAAAGTGTTTGCAGTATTTGTGGCAGAGCCTGTCAGTGATATTGTGGCGGCAGTTATAACAACTACAGCTTTTATGAAACGGTTTGGCAGGATAATTGGAGAAAGCAGTGAGAGTTGTTGATAAAATCTCTCACTTAAAATTATTGACATAGTGGCTCCATTATTATATCCTCTACAGAAGTTAGCGAAAG
>URGC01000176.1 GCA_900547255.1 uncultured Eubacterium sp.
TACGCAGCTTTACCCCTTGCTCTTCACAAATCTGATATAATTCCTGCAATGTTGCCTGTCCCATATTACGAAATTTTATAAAATGCTCCTTTGGATATTCTCTCAATCCTTCCAATGACTCAAATCCATTTCTTCTGAGAATATTCCGTAACCTGCTCGACATTTCAATATCATCATAATCTGTTTTTTCAGCGTACATAAAAGCTCCCTTTTGTCATTTTATTTGACGTATAACTTATCAACCTCAGCTTCATACACTGATTCAGTATGAGTATCAAACAGCACCCATTCCACCAAATCGAAGCTGTCTGGATTATCATGTAAGAATCTGTTGACTGTACTTACCGCAATCTTTGCTGCCAACTCAATTGGAAAACTATATACTCCCGTTGATATAGAAGGAAATGCAATAGACCTAATTCCATTATCAATTGCCAACTTCATAGAATTAAAATAGCAGTTAGCAAGAAGTTCCTCTTCTCCATTCCTGCCACCATTCCATATCGGTCCTACAGTATGTATCACATAATCACATGGCAGATTATAGGCTTTTGTTATCTTTGCTTCTCCAGTCTCACATCCGTGAAGTGTCCTGCACTCCGCCAAAAGCTCCGGTCCTGCTGCTCTATGAATTGCACCATCTACACCGCCTCCGCCAAGAAGAGAGTTGTTTGCTGCATTCACAATTGCCTGCACATCTGTTACTTTTGTTATGTCACCTTTTATCGTTTTAATCAAATACATTGTTTAATATTCCTTCTCTATCTCACCATCTATTCCATACATTTTCTTGAATACATCAAGATCTGCTTGATTTTTAATCAGCATAATCTCTTCTATCTTACCTGTATGAATGTCCTTAAAGCCTGCAACCTGCTCGCCATTACATATGCTCGCTTTGATTACTGGTTTCTTATTTTCTTTATCATATGTCTTTGTAACTGTCTTTTTCTTAAATAGTCCCACTCTGAGCACCTTCTTTTGACTTTGCCATCAGTATAAGTTTTTCAAAGGACTGTGCAAAGCGTACATCATCTTCTTCTGTACGCTTTCTCGGTCCTTTCATATGATTCTTATGAGAGCTGCGTCTTGCCTTTTTATTAAGATGTCGCTCCATAAGCATCTGATCTATATTCTCATTCGTGTACCACTTACCAGATTGGTGAATAGCATATGCACCTTTTCCAAGTGCCATCGCAGCGACACCATAATCCTGCGATACTACTACATCCCCTTTATGACAAATGCTGATTAGTTTATAATCTACTGCATCTGCTCCTGCACCTACTACAATCACTTCGCTGTAATCAGAATACAAAATATGATTCGTATCACACAACAAGGTGGTAGAAACATTGTATTTCTCTGCTATTGTCTCGACAATGCCCACTACCGGACACGCATCTGAATCTACAAATATCTGCATTTTCTCCTTGAATCCATTTCATATCAGTTATAGTTAATTGGTGTTCGTACTTCTATAAGATTTCCTGATGGATCATAAAATCTTACAAGCTTCTGTCCACCTTCAAGTTCCATTAATTCCGTAACATAACTTACAACATACTTGCCAGACTCCAGTTTTTCAATAATACCTTCTATATCATTATCTTCAAAATAAAGTTCTGTCATATTGTTATGTGGAGTTGTATGTATTTTTGTACTATCATACCATACATCTACATCCTGCAATACAAGCCCCTCTGACATTATCACATTACCTTCCTGCCTTGTAATCACACGCAGTCCAAACAGTTCTTCATAAAAATCAATTGATTCGTCAATGTTATCAACAATAATCAATACATTTTTCAAACTCATATTTTATGTTCCTGCCTCTCGATTTCTTTTTGAATCCATGTCATAATTACATCTACAAGGTAATCCTGCTGTACCTGACTTAGATCCTTTCCCGGCTGCATTTTATGCCACTTTCGGATACACTCCCTGCAGCATGTTGCCGTTGCATGCTGGGCAATAAATACAGGATGACCACGCATTGGTGTCTGTTTACCATCATTTGCTATATATGCCGGAGCTTCTCTTTTTGTAATAAAATCCTTTGCATGTTGTCTGATTGTTTCCAACCCTTTTTCATTTATGTAATCAATATCTTTCTGCTTCAGATGGAAACTGCTTCGGAACTTGGAATTATCCAGTCGCTCAAATAACTGCCGATACCATTCATCCTTCGTCATATCATCACCACAAATCGTATAGTTTCATAGTTTCTACATTTCGATATTCATGTTTCTCATAATACCCTATCAGCTTGCCCTCATCTCTGAGTGCCACCATGTAAACATCTTTATTCTGTTTCTCATTATGAAAAG
>URGC01000177.1 GCA_900547255.1 uncultured Eubacterium sp.
CGTGATAACGATGATGCAACGCATTCTCATCAATTTATGCAAATTGAAGGTTTATTGGTTGATAAAAATGTTAGTTTAAGTGATTTAAAAGGTACTTTTGATGTCGTTGCTAAGCGTTTATTTGGTGAAGATGTTGAAACCCGTTTTAGACCTAGTTATTATCAATTTACTGAACCTTCTGTAGAAACAGATATCACTTGTTTTGCTTGATATACTGATGCCTGGAATAGATGGATTTAGTGTGCTGTCAAGGATGAAGGAAGATAATTTCCTACAGGATATCCCGGTTATTATGATATCTACAGAGGATTCTGACGAGACAATCAGACGTGCATATGATATGGGAGCATCTGATTATATAAGCAGACCATTTGATTCAAGAATTGTATACAGAAGAGTTAATAATATAATTAAGCTCTATCTCAAGCAGAGAAGATTAATGCAGCTTCTTGCACAGAATATGGATGACAAATAAGATAAAGTAAAGGCAGTCCTGTGAGACACCCAGCAATCAGCAAACTTTTAAGTCTGATTACCGTGGCAGTACACAGAACAGCCTTTTTTAGATTTGATATTAATTATGTTTCTTATCTTTAATATGGACTTCTGGTATGGCAACACCATCATATACAACAGATGCTTTGTGAGAATCATCGGCATTGTCATCATGTGATGTGTCATTTTCAGCAGTCACGATCTTTTTCTTGGTATGAATCTCTGGAATTGCCAGATTATCATAGGATAAATCGTAGCTTTCATCAGATTTTTTGTCTTTATTTCGTTTAAATATATTAAACATAACCCATCCCCTCCATGCGTTGTGATGTAATAGAATTAAAGTATATTGATAAAAAATGTAATAACAAGGCTGTTAATAAAGTCGGCAAATAAACTTCCGACAAGTGGTATAAGCATGTATGCCTTGACTGATGGACAATATTTGTCACATATAGCCTGCATATTAGCCATAGCGTTAGGTGTTGCGCCCATTCCGAATCCACATGTACCAGCGACAAGCACAGCAGCATCATAATCTCTTCCCATAATGTTAAATTCAACAAAATATGTGAACAGAGCTATAAGAAGTACCTGTGCTGAGAGCAGGATAAACAGTGGAAGCGCAAGAGAGGCAAGCTCCCATAATTTAAGTGTAATCATCGCCATTCCAAGAAAAAGAGATAACGATATACCACCGAGGTCATTAATTTCACCCATATGTACAGTGTATCTGCCTGTGTATTCAACTATGTTTCTTATGCAGGCTGCTGCAATCATTGCGCCTATGTATATAGGGAATGTAAGACCTGTCTGTGTAAGTCCCCATGATATAACAGTTCCGATACCAATAGCTATGATAAGCTGGAATACTGCTGATGGGTACATGTTAGTGTGTCTTTCATGCTTCTTCTCATCTTCAACAAGCAGGCTGTCATCTTCTGTGATTGCTGTTGATAAGAGGTCGTTTTTCTCAATACGTCTTTTACCTAATGGACCGCCTATAAGGCTTCCTACGATAAGTCCAAATGTTGCGGCGGCAGTACATATAGTTGTTGCTCCCTGAATATTAAAATCCTCAAGAACAGGTCCGAATGCACCTGCTGTACCGTGACCTCCGACCATGGCGATTGAACCGGTACACATACCGATAAGTGAATTAAGTCCAAGTACGCGTGAGAGTAAGACTGCAAGTAAATTCTGTGAAATGATAAGTATAAGTACAAGTCCAAGGAAGACAATAAGTGATTTACCGCCTTTTTTGAGGACCTTCAGGTTAGCCTGAAAACCTACAGATGTAAAGAAGAATACCATGCAGACTTCTTTAAGTGTGTCGTTAAATGAGAATTCTGCGATGCCTGTCACGTAGCATATGCATGTGAATATTGCAAACAGCAGACCTCCGACAACAGGAGCTGGAATACAGAATTTCTCTAAAAAATATATTTTCCTTTTCAGGTAGTTACCGAGTAAAAGTACCATAACTGCGACAGCAAGTGTCTGATACATATCTAATTGAATTTTCACCTTGATTCCTCATTTCTATAGTAAGTTGTTAGTTAAAGCTATCTTAAAGAAGATGTGTCTATTCCCTGCTGTTCATAGTAGGAAGCAGCACCTGAGTGAAGTGGAACAGGTATGCCTTTGACAGCTTCTTTAATATCAATGACTGAATCAAGTGATGTTGAATATGCGATTTCTTTTGCATGTTCAAAAAGTACTTTTGTTAACTGGTTTACAGTCGTGTCTGATAATTTGTCAGATGCAAGAAGAACGGATTTAACACCGATTGTTTTGATGTCATCTGACTGGCCTGTGTAAGTTCCTGC
>URGC01000178.1 GCA_900547255.1 uncultured Eubacterium sp.
CTTCGTATCAGAAAGAGAATTCTTGATCCAACACTTCGTAAACGTGCTAATATGAAACGAGGTTAATATTTTATCAGATTTGAAATGATGATTTCATATGATGATTTCATATGAAATCATCATATAATTTTATTGGATTAAAAAAATCGGTATCGCTTTCACGATACCGATTTTTATATGCATTCTTTCTAAAATCCGCCTGTATTCTCATTGTTCATTCTCCAATCTATACATCTTTGGAGATACTCTACATATTTTGGATTTTTGCACATTCCTTTTCCTTCAACATCAGAAATCTTAGCGACATCCATACCATTACATGCAGTAGTCTTCATAACGATATTAAGCGCAGGAACGTCTGTGTCATTGCTTATATATGTTCCTATTCCAAATGCGACATTTGCCTTATCCTTGAAGTAATCATACAGCTTGGAAGCTCTCTCAAAATCAAGGCTGTCGCTGAAAAGCAGTGTCTTTGTCTTAGGGTCAATTCCAAGTGACTTATAATGTGCAATCATCTTCTCGCCCCACTCATAAGGGTCTCCACTGTCATGGCGCACACCTGAGAACAATGTTGCATATGTGAGCTGGAAATCACGCAGGAAACAATCTGTTGTTATTGTATCTGTAAGCGCAATACCATTAAGGATACCATACTCTTTAACCCATGCATCAAGCGCATACCAGTTAGAATACGCCGGATTATGCTTGTGATTGCCCTGTCCTGTACACATAATCCACTCGTGTGCCATAGTTCCGACTGGCTTAATATTAAATTTCTTTGCAAAATATACATTAGATGTTCCCACAAATGTTGAATTCTTCATATCTGCCTCGGCGAGAGCCTTTATCGCTAACTCCTGCGCCTCTGCTGATAATCTTCTTCTAAGACCGAACTCGCTGAAGCTTCCTATATGATATTCTCCGTCCTCAAGCATCTTTATCTTATCGTCAAGTCTTCTCTTAAACTGTCCGATAAGCTCATTGTAATCATAAGCCATTCTGAAATATACTTCGTTGACAATGGCAAGTGTTGGAATCTCATACATAGATGTGTTAAGCCATGTTCCAGCCACCTCTATCGATAATCCGCACTCCGCATCATCTGTAATCTCAAAATCCTCATATCGAGGCTGCCATAATCTTAAGAAATCCACATATGAGCCTTTAATCCATGTGATATTATCAAGGTAATCAAGCTCCTCCTCTGAGAATCTTAACTGGCAGAATGCATTAATCTGCTCCTTAATCTCCTCAACCATCTCTGGTGTAAACTTCACATCCTCATTGCGGCATTTGAAATTCCATGTAGTCTTATATCCTGAAAACAGATGGTATATTGTCTGTCCCATGCTGAACTTATACATATCTGTCTCTAACAAACTTGTTATAATTGGCTGTAATTTCATAAATAATATCTCCTACGATAGTTTTGTGTATTGTATTACAGTTTTACACAGATTTCAACAATATTTCACGAATTCGTATGCGGGTTGAGAAAATATATTGATTAACTGTTATTAGAGAAATATGTTATACTTTAATTACGATAAATTTAAGGAGGAAACAATCTACTATGAACATATATTTAGCTGGCGACTCAATCGTCCAAAACTACACAGACGAAGAATTTATTGCAGGCTGGGGACAGTTCCTGCCACGCTTCTTTAAGTCTGATGTAAATGTATTTAACTATGCCAAGGGTGGCAGAAGTTCAAGACTTTTTATTAATGAAGGAAGATTCGAAGAGATTGACAGACACATTCAGGCTGGCGACTATCTTTTTATAGAGTTCTGTCATAATGATGATGCTTCTAAAGATTATAAATCTATGTTTAACCGTATTGTGGAACTTGGAACTCCTGACGAAAATGGTATATTCCCAGTTATTCCCGGTGTTAAGGTTTCCAAAGACTACATACCTCCTGAATATATTGAGGCACTTAATAACGATAATTCGATAACTGATAAACAGGCTGTTCTTAACAGTGTTCTTGCCGTAAACCAGTCTTATCCATATGATACTTACTATCCATACTCAAAAGACGCTTCTATGGGAAGTTACAAATGGTTCATCAAACAGTTTATTGATATGATTCAGGGAAAGAGACTTGTCAAGGATGACCTGAAGCAATCGGTCGGGATTATTCAGGAAGTGGCCAAAGAGGTTGCGGCTGGCCGGAAATTTATTATATTTCCGGAAGGGGGATATCTACATAACCACAATACAATGAGAGAATTCAAGGCTGGATGCTTTAAGAGTGCGATAAAGGCAAAGGCTCCGATCGTGCCGGTGGCGTTGATCGATTCC
>URGC01000179.1 GCA_900547255.1 uncultured Eubacterium sp.
CTAAAAATGCATTAAATGGCATTTCAATGGAATGTTTAGAAAAAACAATTGAAACCTATCCAGAACTTTTAACTCGTTTAAATTCACAAAATTTAGTAAAATATTATTCAAAGACATATAGTGAAGATGCGTTAAGTGAAATTAAGCGAAAACTATCCATAAATGATTTTGCATTATCTGATCTAACTCCTGATCTCTTATCTCCGTTAGTAGATAAACTAACGAATGAAGAATTTGAAAGAATGTTAAGCTATTCATCAATTAGTAATATTACTAAAACAATTGAAAACATAACTGACGATAATCTTTCTTTAAAAAATAAGTTGTTACAAAAGCCTGAAAAATATTAACACACGATTCAAATATTATCATATAACGCTCCTTATTCACCTCATCTTATATTTAAGCAGACTTTCCTTTATCTCACTGATTCTACTATCACTAATGGCATATCTGTCGCCATTATAAAGACAACATTCACCCTTATCTATTTTTGATATATACTTAAGTCTTATCATTCTTCCGCGCGCCACTTTAACAAAATCATGATTGAGCAGTTCATCTTCAACACGCTTTAGTTTATCTTTAACCTGAATATTGCCACCTTCCCTTACAATAACAACATCATGGTCATATACTTCTACCATAATAATATCATCCAAAGAAACTGGTACTTCCTTTACTCCATCCTTAAATAATATTTTTTTCTTTCTTCCCGCTAAAAACCTGTTTATCTCTCCCGCAGCCCTCAAAAAATCATTTTCAAGATTATCTTTACGTATAAAGCCAAGTGGTCTACACACAAATGCATCTTTCATATATATTTCATGATTAGTTATGTATACAATTCCTGTATTATCTGATATATCTCTTAATCTGTCCGCTATTTTAAACCCACTATCATCACCAAGCTCAATATCCATAAACACAATATCAGGCTTATCCTCCTTATAGCGATTAAGCAATTCTGCACCTGATAAATATGTATACACTTTAATATCATCTGCAACATTACAATTATCCCTATATAATTCAGGTATTTCCATTGCCAATGAATCCGAAAGTTCAAGTTCATCATCACATATTCCAAAACGAATCATCTTATCCCCCATATGTTTAACTTATATGTAATATACTATTTTTGCGTATACATAGCAACAAGGCTGGGGCAATTCACCCCAGCCTGTACAACTATAACATAGTAATTACATTCACATTTCCATTTTTATACTGTTTTATTTACTACAATCCATAATAATCTTTTGCGGATATAGACTTACTATCAGCCCCATGTTCTCAATTTTTCCATTCTTAAAATACTGGTTCAAGAAGCTGTATGTAAGCACCACATTAACTGATTCCCCCGGCTTGATATCCGGACAAAGCAGTTCCTCACCTGTGTTGAAGCTGCCAAACAGCTCAGTATCTATTCCATTAGAATATGTATCATTGCCTAATACAAACTGGTACAGCTCAACATTTTCATCATGGCTGCCTATGTTTTTCACCTCTGCTTCTATTAATGCAAATGTCTGTTCATAATATGGCTCATATTTTTCATATGACTTATCCGTGACATTACTGCATAATGCTTTCAGCCCCTCATAGTCCATATACTGCACATCTTTTATCATAAATTCTATATCTTTATACGCAATCTTTTCTCCATAAGGAACTTCTGTAACTACTGTGTCTGGATATCTCTGGTTAACGTCTCGTATAGTTAAAACACAATATATGATAAGACATACTGCAATTGTCATACCAAATGGCACTATTATTCTACGTTTCCATATTCCGCTGCGTTTTACTATTGTGCGCTTCAATCAGCTTTCCCTCCTGTATATTAATAATTTCATCACATACGTCATCAAGCAGTTCTTTATCATGTGACGATACTATGACTAATGCCCCTGCTTCTGATCTTTCATTAATTATATTCTTTATCCTGGTGCGGCTTTTCTCATCCAGAGCGTTAAATGGTTCATCAAGTATTATCAGGTCTGGCTTTTCAAATATTGCTGCCGCTATTCCAAGCTTCTGCTTCATTCCCAGTGAAAACTGTCTGTATTTCTTTTTACTGTGTGAATCCAGTCCTACCGCTTCTAACGCTTCATATATCTCATTATCTCCAGCACAACTTTTTATCAGCGATATTGATTTCAGATTATCATAAGCACTATATGAGCCTATGAATCCTGAATTTTCGATTAAAATCCCCACGCTTTCTGGAAATGATATATCCCTGCCTATTATTCGCCCATCTATACTGACATTTCCACTATCTGCAAATATAAGTCCGCATAT
>URGC01000180.1 GCA_900547255.1 uncultured Eubacterium sp.
TGACAGATGCAGATGTCGATGAGGCTATAGATGGAGTTGCCAAGGAATATAACAATAAATAACACCATATAATATAAGGAACATGGTATGGGGAGAGTGGCTTTTATGTGCTGCCGCCTGATGGGTTTTATAATGTTCTGGATAGCAGTGGGAATGCTTCTGGCGTTGTTCATTGCTGATAATGTCTTTTTATGTGTGTGCATTATTATTGCTATGATGATAATTGGATTTAATATGTTTTGTAGATAATATAATATTTTGTAAAAAGTTGTTGCAAAATGTTGTTGTATCTGTTAGAATATTCTCTGTTGTGGGTAAAAGCCCCCAAAAGAGCTAAGGAGGTGTAAATCGATGGCAAAATGTGCAATTTGTGAAAAAGGTGCTCACTTTGGTATAGCTGTGAGCCATTCTCATAGAAGAACTAATAAGAAGTGGAATGCTAACGTTAAGTCTGTAAAGGTTAAGGTTAACGGAACACCACAGAAGATGTATGTATGTACATCATGCTTACGTTCAGGTGCTGTTGAGCGCGCTTAGTTTTTGTATTTGCTATTAATTTTCGAAAATTTATAACGTATAAAGGGCAGGTTGCATTGGCAGTCTGCTCTTTTTGCATTATATGTTGAATTATTTATTGAAATTATGTATAATACCAGTATTAGATTGGATACTTGTGTGTATCTATAATTAGGAGGTATATATATGAAGGGATATATAGATGGTGATTTAGGTAAGATTTCCATTGATTCCGAAGTTATTGCCAGATATGCAGGTTCAACAGCCGTAGAGTGTTTTGGTATTGTTGGTATGGCTGCTGTCAGCATGAAAGATGGTCTGTTTAAGCTGTTAAAGGGTGACAGTCTTACAAGAGGTATTAATGTAAAGATAGATGAAGATAATAAAATTACACTTGAGTTTCATGTGATTGTATCTTATGGTGTCAGCATTCTTACAGTGTCTGACAATCTTATCGAGAATGTTAAGTATAAGGTTCAGGAATTCACAGGTCTTGAGATTAAGAAGATTGACATATATGTTGAGGGCGTAAGAGTAATTGATTAATTATCGATATAGGATGCCAATCTGGCAGAATGGAGGAGTTATTTAGGAATGAATACAATAGATGCAGCACTGGTACAGAAGATGTTTCTAGCAGGTGCAAAGAATCTTGAAGCAAAGAAAGAATGGATTAATGACCTTAATGTGTTCCCAGTACCAGATGGTGATACAGGAACTAATATGACTATGACAATTATGTCAGCAGCTAAGGAAGTAAGTGCCATTGCTAATCCAAGCATGGAGAATCTTGCCAAGGCTATCTCAAGCGGTTCTTTAAGAGGTGCGAGAGGTAACTCAGGTGTTATTCTTTCACAGCTTTTAAGAGGATTTACTAAAGAGATGTCTACATTGAAGGAGCTTTCGGTAGAAAATCTTGCCGCTGCAACTCAGAGAGCAACAGAGACAGCATACAAGGCAGTTATGAAGCCTAAGGAAGGAACAATTCTTACAGTTGCCAAGGGCATTTCTGATAAGGCATCAGAGATTGCTGCACAGACAGATGATATAGAGACTGCAATGCTTACAATTATTGAGCATGCAGAGTATGTGTTATCAAAGACACCAGATATGCTTCCAGTATTAAAAGAAGCTGGTGTTGTTGATTCAGGCGGACAGGGACTTGTTGTAGTTTTAAGAGGAATGTATGATGCTTTAACAGGTAAGGTTACAGACTTTAAGATTACAGAGCCTAATGCTGAGTTCAAGGCTGGTTCATCTATGCCGGGCAAGGGAGCCGCTGTTGATAATGTAGATATTAAGTTTGGTTACTGCACAGAGTTCATCATTATGCTTGAGAAGGAATTTAACGAGGAGACAGAAGCTGAGTTTAAGAAGTTCCTTTCATCAATCGGTGATTCTATCGTGTGTGTAAGCCTTGATGATATAGTTAAGGTACATGTTCATACTAACCATCCTGGTCAGGCATTTGAGAAAGGTCTTGAGTATGGCCAGCTTACTAAGATGAAAGTTGATAATATGCGTGAGGAGCATAACCAGAAGGTAATCGGACAGACAGAGATGCAGACAGCTATCGCTAAGGAAGCTCAGGCTAAGAATGGCAATTCTGTTCCAGACGGACCTAAGAAGAAGTTCGGATTTATAACAATTGTTGCAGGTTCAGGACTTGCTGACATCTTCAAGGGACTTGGTGTAGACCAGGTTATTGAGGGCGGCCAGACAATGAATCCGAGCACGGAGGATATGCTGAACGCAATTGCAAAGGTGAACGCCG
>URGC01000181.1 GCA_900547255.1 uncultured Eubacterium sp.
ATATCAGCAATGATACAGACGTTCCAGCACTTAACATCGTCATGAAGACTACTAAGTGTAACGGAATGGATGTTGCGAAGCTTTCTGACACACCTGGCAAGGGAATGTGTATGAATCAGGATTATGTTGACTATCTTAACAGATGTATTGATTACAGAATGAAGAATGATAAGTAGTCATTAACGCATCTTTGATGGTGCTGTTCCATATTTTTTCTTAAAGCATCTGTTGAAGTACGATATATTGTCAAAGCCGCATTCGCTGGCAATCTGTGTAACTGATAAGTCGGTTGATGTGAGCATGCGCGAGGCGATAAGAAGACGGTAATCGTTGAGATAGCTGATAAATGAAGTTCCAGTACATTGTTTGAAGAATTTCATGAAGTGAGATTCGCTGAAATGACATTCATCCGCTATGTCGTGGATTGAGACTGCGTGTGTGTAATTATTTTCAATATAACGTATTATTAATTTTAATTTGTTCATTTTATCAATGAAGAGGCTGCCGGACACTTCAGAGCCGCCTGTATACGAGTAATATGTATGCAGTGCGAAGAAGAAGCTGTACAGGCAGCTTCTTATCTTTAATTCAAAGCCAGATGGGAAGGTTTCACATACTTTGTCAGCTTCATCAATCGGGCTGATGATTTCTTTATAGTGAATATCACCTGGTCTTATTATGCATGTTGTATTGCTGCCAGAATTGTTGATATATCCGAAATATTCAAAAGTATTTCTGTCACATTCTTTAGGCAGAAGCATATTAATGTTAAATATTATGTTTTCATATTCAAGTCTTGAATTGTCACAGTTAGTTATAGAGTGGATTTTTCCGGGACAGACTATTACAAGGTCGCCATGGCTGACAGAGTGATAGTTAAGGTCAATACTTACAATTCCATTTCCTTTTTTGATATATATAAGCTCCATCTCATTGTGCCAGTGAAGTGGAACCTCTGTGAAATCCTGTGGAATAGTGCAGGGATATGTGTTGTATGAAAAGTCAGTGTTATAGTGGCTTTTGATTTCATGGAGAGTTTCGTATAATAATTCTTGCATAGATACTCCTTCTGATATTTATTATGATAGTATTGTACAAGTAAAAGATATAATAAATCAAGAAAAAAATATATGTGGCGATATAATTAGCATATAAGAAGAGGGACATTCGTAATATAACAATACATTAGAATGGAGAGTAAATTTATGACAAACAAATTAAATGCTATATGTAATGAGTTATTAGACAAAAATCTTGAAGCGTGCAGCAATGAGGAATGTTATGCTGTTATTAAAGAGTATGTCGCAAGAATTGAGGCAGCGCGTGAGCGTGATGATGATTTTTTGAAATCAAAGCTTGGTAAAAAATTATATTATGTATCAGCAGAATTTCTTATTGGAAAACTTATGTCTAACAACCTTATTAACCTTGGTGTGTATGATGAGGTCAGGGCAGAGCTTGAAACAGCAGGAAAGAATCTTGCTGAGATTGAAGAGATTGAGAGCGAAGCGTCTCTTGGTAATGGTGGACTTGGAAGGCTTGCTGCATGTTTTCTTGATTCAATCGCTAATCTCGGGCTCAATGGTGATGGTATCGGTCTTAACTATCATCTTGGATTATTCCGTCAGATATTGGAGAATGGCAAGCAGAAGGAAGTGCCTAATCCATGGATAGGTAAGGATAGCTGGCTTATTCCGACAGATGTGTCTTATCAGATTGATTTTGCGGATTTCAGTGTTGTCTCTAAAATGTATGATATCAATGTGTATGGTGAGAAGACAACAAATAAGTTACATTTATTTGACATAGACACTATTGATGAATCAATTGTAAAGGGTGACGGAATTGATTTTGATAAAGATGATATAAAAAAGAATCTTACATTGTTCCTATATCCGGATGATAGTGACGAAAAGGGAAGATTGTTAAGAATCTATCAGCAGTATTTTATGGTAAGTAATGGTGCAAGGCTTATATTGGATGAGTGCCGTGCAAAATGTGAGGCAGTCAATGCATCTTTGCCAGAAGGAGAAAGAAAGTCATACAGAAATCTTTCGGAGCTGGCTGTTATCCAGATAAATGATACACATCCTACAATGATTATTCCGGAACTGATAAGACTTCTCACAGAGAATGGTGATATTGATGGAACCCCTATAACAATGGATGAGGCAGTTGCAATTGTATCAGCTGCATGTGCATATACTAATCACACAATTCTTGCAGAGGCTCTTGAAAAGTGGCCGGTTAGATACCTTGAAAAATGTG
>URGC01000182.1 GCA_900547255.1 uncultured Eubacterium sp.
CGTGTGTACGTATAGAGTGTGTACGCACAGATGATGGAGAAGGTGGATATAAGACAGAATGGAAAGAGGGAGAAGCTTTTCAGGCGGTTATAGTGCGTGACACCTCAAATACAGCAAAGATAGCTGAAAAGGAAGGTGTGACAAGTGTATACACAGTAACCACAGGGAAAGAGGTATCTCTTGCTTTCCATGATGTCATTAAGAGGCTGTCAGATGGAAGAATATTCAGGGTTACATCTGATAAGGGAGATAAGACAAGTCCAGAGTGTTCAAGAATTAATATATCACAGGTTGCGGCTGAAAAATGGGAGGTAACGCATGACGAAGGAAGCAGCACTGAATAAGTTTTTCAATACGTTCATGAAAGCATATCCGAACACCAATGTTCCAGATAATGCATCATATCCATATATGACGTACTCAGTGCAGGATGGAATGTTTGACACCATTACGTCCTGCACTGTGCAGATGTGGTTTAAGACCGATTCAGAAGCAGAACCTAACAGAAAAGCGAAGGAACTTAAAGAGGCTTTATCGCATGGCGGCAAGCTCATATTGTTTGATGGCGGTGGTGTGTGGCTGATTCCTGGCACCCCGTGGTGTGTTAATGCAACAGCACAGGATGACAAGACTATTAAATTGAGACAGATAAATATTGAGGTTAATCATCTTGGATGATTAGGAAGGAGACAACAATATGAAGTTTACACAGATTCCAGAAGACACATTCAAAGAGCTTCAGATGAATGCGGGAATTTTGGTTGATTCGTTTACTCCAGCAACAGGCGCAATAGGCGAATTGCTTGGAGCTACAACGGGAGGGTGTTCGTTCACAGCGACACCTACATACACAGATTTGGGTGATGATATCGACAACTGCCCTAAAAATGTAAAGGAACTTAAAAAGCTTGAATCATGGGAAGCAAAGATGTCAGGAACTTACCTGACAACAACAGCCAAGAGTGCCAAGAGCTTATTAGGAGCAGCAGATATTGACAGTACAGATGAGACCCATGTTAAGCCAAGAAACACTCTTGAAGCGAGCGACTTTGGTGATATCTGGTGGGTCGGTGACTATTCAGATATGAATGGTAAAAATAACGGAGGTTTCTGTGCCATCCATCTTATGAGTGCACTATCAACAGGTGGTTATCAGGTTAAATCAAGTGACAAGGGTAAAGGTCAGTTTGCATTTGAGTACACAGCGCATTATTCGCTTGCAGATCAGAACCTTGTGCCATTTGAGATATATGTCAAGGCTGGCGAGGCAGAGACAGCTAATGTAGCAGGAGAACAGGCTGATACAGAAACTGTAGTTAATAAAGAACAGGTGGCAGATAAGAGCGTAGAGAAGTAGGAGGAAGAACATGTTATTAAGTGAAATTAAAGGGGAAGCGGCGATTGACACTCTGGCAAATCTTATTGAGCCGGTCAGTGCTATTCTTGCAGACCCAGATATTAAGGACGCAGTAGAAAAGAAGAAACCAAAGCTTTTGATTGCAAAGGATTTGCTTAAAAAGCATAAAAAGAATGCTATTGAGGTTCTCGCAGCACTCAATCAGAAGACATATGAAGAATATGTCAAGACTGCTTCGCTTGGCTCTATTTTGATTGAAACAATGACAATGCTTAATGATGAGGAACTGATATCTTTTTTCAACTTGCAGGTCGAGAACACGGGATTGAGTGCTTCTGGCTTGCTTACGGGGATTACAAAGGAAAAAGAGAACTAAAGCCATTTATCAGATACCTTGTAGCCAGATTTAATGTGGCTGACGAAGAGAGGGCATACAGGATATATGTAACTGATTCGCTGTATTTTGCCGGACAAGGCAAAGCCTTAGTTAGGCGATATGCTGATTTGGTCAGTCCGACACATGAAGAGATTTTGGATGACAGGACAGGTGATGAGATAGCAAGAGATGTGATAGAGAGGTGTGGATTAAAGTATGAATGTATTTGATTTGGCAGCAGCTATCCATCTTGATAAGACTAATTATGATAAAGGATTGGACGAATCTGAAAGCAAGGGCAAGTCTTGGACAAGCAAGATGGGTGAGACATTCTACAAGATGGGGAGTATGGCATCTAAGGCACTTGCTACAGCTTCTAAGCTTGGAGCGGCTGCAATAGGAGCTGGTACAACGGCAGTTGCAGCACTTACTAAGATGGCTGTATCGAGTGTCGCAGATTATGAGCAGCTTATTGGTGGTGTTGAGACATTATATTCTGGGACACAGCAGACACTTGAAGAGTTTGCAGAGT
>URGC01000183.1 GCA_900547255.1 uncultured Eubacterium sp.
GTTCTTCTCAGCCGGCTTCATCTTGCCATGAAGATACTCTACAACAATATCTTTAGGCAGTACCGTCTTTAGCTTCTTACAATAATCAACAACATTTTCAAGTAAATCTTCACCATCACTCTCCTCAACCATAGGACATATGACATACGCCTGTCTTCCGCTGTGCACCTGATTAGTTATAAAACTGTACGCATTCGGTCTGTATGATTCATCCACAACGCAGTTTTTAATTGGAAGTCTGTTGGCTGGAAGCTCATCAATGACCGAAATATCAAGGTCTCCATATATTATTATTCCTAACGTCCTCGGTATAGGCGTTGCACTCATAACAAGTATATGAGGATTCTCTCCCTTATCAGACAGCGTCCTTCGCTGATTGACACCGAACCTGTGCTGCTCATCTGTGATAACAAGCCCAAGATTGTTGTATACAACCTTATCCTGAATAAGCGCGTGTGTACCGACAACAATACCAGCTTCGCCGGATTCTATCTTTTCATATATTTTCCTGCGCTGGGCTGCTGTCTGTGAACCGACAAGAAGAGCCACTTCAATGTCAATCCCATATTTCTCAAACATCGAGGTAATCGACTCATAATGCTGTGTCGCAAGCACCTCTGTAGGTGCCATGAGTGCTCCCTGATATCCCGCATACACAGTATTCATAAGAGCAAGCACTGCAATTATCGTCTTGCCTGAACCAACATCTCCCTGAACAAGCCTGCTCATAAGCTTATCCCCCTGCATGTTGTCCTTAATCTCACGCCATGTGTTAAGCTGTGCATTCGTAAGGCTGTATGGAAGTTTAGCTATAAACTCATCTGTCCTTTCATCATTGCCAATGTGATGTTCATTAGGAATCCTCTCTGTGCTGTTCTTCAATGTCCTTATTGCCAGGATAAATAAAAAGAACTCCTCAAAGCTCAGTCTCTTTCTGGCCTGGACATAGTCATCACATGTGTTAGGGAAATGAATATTGACAACGGCATAGTTATGTTCAGCAAGACAGTATCTTTCACGTATCACATCTGGTATGAATTCCTTCGTCAGTCCGGTATTATACATCTCTATCGCCTGTTTTACCGCCTTGACAACCAGCTTGTTAGAAAGTCCTTTAGTCAGTGGATATACAGGCTGCATAACTCCTTTGATATTGTTATACTCTGCCACTGTATAGATAGCTGGCTGTTCCAGTGACAAACTGCCATTCTTGGCAGCTACCCTCCCACGGAACACATATCGCATACCCTGTCTTAATGTACTCTTAAGGTAAGGCATATTATACCAGACACACTTGATTCCTTTACCAGTCACATCACGTATAACAGTCGATATACATGTAAATCTGCCAGTGTTATACACATCAATCCTTTTGGCAATAACACCATCAACTGCAACAATAGTCTTTTCATAATCAGATGTAATATCATCAATTAAAGCAGGCTCTTCGTACACATCATAATCCCGTGGGTATAAACCCACGAGATCTTCTACTGTGTATACATCAAGCCTGCTAAAATACTGGGCACTCTTCTCACCTATGCCCTTTAACTCTTTAATATCCATAATTATTATTCTACTGAAACCAGATAATAGTATACTGGCTGTCCGCCCATCTGCACTTCAACATCAATATCAGAGAACTTATCCTCTATGGCTGCTGCAAGATCCTCAGCCTGTTCCTCGCTTATCTCCTCACCATAGTAAAGACTTACAAGCTCAGCATCCTCATTATCCTCTAACATCTGGGTAAGCATATCAATAACTGTCTCATCTATATCCTTGCCTACAGAAAGCAGTCCCTTATCACCGATACCCATAATATCGCCATTATTGATAGTCTTGCCATCTATAGATGTATCTCTTACAGCGTATGTTACCTGACCTGTTGCGACTGTAGCAAGTGCCTCAGTCATAGCTTCCTGATTATCCTCTGATGAACGTGACTCCTCATAGTTAATCATAGCTGTGATTCCCTGTGGAACTGTCTTTGTTGGAATAACAACAATCTTCTTATCCTCAACTATAGATGCTGCCTGATTAGCTGCAAGTATAATGTTGCTGTTGTTAGGAAGTACGAATATAGTCTCTGCGTTAATCTTCTCAGCCGCATTAAGAATATCCTCTGTACTTGGATTCATTGTCTGACCGCCTTCAATAATGTAGTCAGCACCAAGCTCACGGAAAATCTCATTCATTCCTTCTCCGATAGAAACTGCAATAAATCCGAC
>URGC01000184.1 GCA_900547255.1 uncultured Eubacterium sp.
TTGCAAGCAAGCTTGCATCGGCTTTCTGACCTTTTGACCCTGGTATCATATAATTTAAAGATAGCATATCACTAATATTATTTCTACATATTTTTCTCTTTTATTCATAATATATCACTTGCATATTTTTACTATATATGTCATTGTTGTTATATAGTAATGCATAACTAAATATACTAAAGTGACATGAAGAATAACAAAAAGAACAAATAATATTGTAAACGCTTAATTAATCCGCTATATTATAATCAGGAGGCGGTGAAAGGATGGAAGAAACGAATAATCAGGAAACAATTAAAATATGCGTTGAAGAATTTTCAAGGTTACAAGAATGGATGGAAATGACAGAAAAGAATAGCGCATTATATAAATCTATGAAAACTCGTTATAGAGATTTAAAAGTCATTTTATCCGCTTTAGGTGTAAATGTAACAGAACTTGACACAATAAGAGAATAACAAAATTATAGGACAGAATGTGTTGATGGGTCAACCCCATTTAACACACTCTGTCCTATATAATTATCCTCTTACGCCTTCTCAAACTTCTTCTCAACTGCCTCGATAATCTTTGAAAGAATCCTGAAAAGCGATTCTGCCGCAAATGAGAACACAAGGAATAAAAGCACACATATGCTTGACATCTTGTTAATCGCAAACAAATCACTAAACAATGTCGCACATATGATAAGTGCCACAATATTACCAACAAGCACAACTATTCTATACTTGTTAAGCGGTGTTGAAATCTTTGTAAGAATCATAAATCCAACTATCGCAAGAAGCATCGTTGCCGCCGTGGCTATATCTGCCGCTGGAAGCCCGAATACCTTACCACACACAACAAGTGCGCCTATCGCAAATGTATCTGTAAGTCCCGCTGGCAATGCCTTCAAAAATACATTCTTTAGGAACTTTCCCTCGATTCTGTTCTCGTTGGCTTCCATAGCAAGGAAAAATGCCGGAATACCAATGTTAAACATACTTATAAGCGATATCTGCGATGGTTCAAGCGGATACGTTATAAGCAATACCGCTGAAAGCACAGACATGAGCAGTGAAAATATATTCTTAACAAGGAACAGACTTGCTGAGCGCTGGATATTGTTGACAACTCTTCGTCCCTCCATAACAACAGATGGCATATGCGCGAAATCCGAATCCATAAGCACAACCTGAGCCGCCTGTGCCGCTGCATCACTTCCTGATGCCATCGCAACACTACAGTCCGCATCCCTCAATGCCAGTATATCATTGACACCATCACCCGTCATGGCAACCGTGTGTCCCTGACTCTTAATCGCTTTGACAAGCTGCTGCTTCTGCTTCGGTGTAACTCGTCCAAATACAGTATATTTTCTTGCTGCAAGTGCTATATCACCGCTGTTTTTAAGCGTTCTGGCATCAACATAGCTCTCTGCATTCTTAATTCCCGCATTCTTAGCAACCTCAGATACAGTCTCCGGATTATCACCAGATATAACCTTAACAGCCACACCCTGCCTGTCAAAGTACTGGAAAGTCTTCTTTGCCTGCTTCCTTATCGGATTGGTCAAAGTTATGAATCCATATGGTGTAAAGGTATCACCAAGCGGTTTGCCATCAACCACACCATCATATATACCAAATACAAGTACACGGTATCCCTTCTTCTGATACCCTGTAAGCATGTCAGCGTATCTGTCATAATCAGATTTTAACAACGCATCCGAAGCACCTAAAACATATGCTCCATCATCATAAGTTATACTACAGTATTTAACCTCTGACGAAAAAGATGTCATCGCAACAGGCTTCGTTCCCTTATACTTCTTATCTCCAAAGTATTGCTGTAACGCCTGCATTGTTATGTTATCAGCAGTCATATCCTGACAGAATCTTCCCAACCTGTTCAGCAGCTCTGAATTGTTAAATCTATCTTTAACTTTCAGTTCAGTTGTACCAGCACTATCCTCTGAAGCCTCACCAGCCTTGCCAGTCTCATCATACTTACCAGCCTCACTATCACTGGCTTTCTCTTCATCTGACATATCAGCATCCGCAGCACCAGCATCAACCGGAATAATATCACTTACCGACATAGTATTTTCAGTGATTGTACCTGTCTTATCAACGCAAAGCACATCAACCCTTGCCAGAGTCTCAATACTTCGCATATCGTGTAACAATACCTTCTGCCTGGCAAGACGCATAGTGCTGACCGCCAGTGCAATCG
>URGC01000185.1 GCA_900547255.1 uncultured Eubacterium sp.
CTGCCGGGGTTTTCTTTTAACATAAAAATACTTGCCAATACACATATGCGTACCAGCAAGTATTTTAATTATTACATATCAAACAAATCTGCATGTGTTCCTGTATCAACCAATGTTAAAGTTAATACATTATCTTGTTTTAGATAAATCAATAACCAATCTGGCTGAATATGACATTCTCGAAATCCATGATACTTTCCCTTCAAATCATGATCTCTATACTTATCATCAAGCACTACATTATTCTGCAACTTGGTAACAATATTTTCAAGCAGGGAAATATCCAGCCCACGTTTTCTAGCAAGCTTCAGACTTTTCTTAAATTTATTGGTTAATATCAACTCATATGGCATTAATCAATATCCTCCATCGCCTGTGAAAATGTGGCATATCTTTTTGTATCAGGATCACTGCTGATTTTTTTAGCTTCTTCCATAGCCTCCAAAACCTCCGGTTTATATTTGGGAATTGTCACTTCAAATGGAAGCCCACCCCTTAGTACGCACTGTTTTAAAAATATATTCATTGCGCTAGACATATCCATTCCTAGCTGTGAAAATAATTCTGTCGCCTGTTTCTTTAAATTGGCATCTATTCTTACTTGTGTAGGTACTGTAGCCATATCAACACCTCCAATATGCATATATATGTTCTTTTTTATATAATATCTCTGCAAAATGTATTTGTCAACTTTTTAATTTACATTGTAATGCAGTTGTATAAATCTAACACATTTGCATTTTAATATCACCACTGATTAAATGAAATGATATTATATATAATTACATATTATTTACCCATTCAATTAGTTTAGTAGGTATTCTTTTATGCCTCCTTGTTATTCTCTGATTTTACGGAGGAAAATGACTTTATTTCACCGCATTTTCCACCTTTCCCACAAGTGCAACTCCTACACAAATTCCTCTCCCCCTCAAACTTCCGGCATTCCCGAAAAGTATAATGAGAAAAAAGTTACTTGCACTTCTTATGTGCGCAACAATGGTTCTTGGTTCTTCAGCAGTTGCATTCGCAGCTCCTTCAAATGATGACTACAAGAACGCAGAAACAATTCTTAAGCAGTATGCTTCAGACAAGGGAAATATCGTAGGTGAGTACGATGCTAAGAAAGAGAACGTTCCTTTCACTACAGAACTTGTAAAGAAAAATCCTACTAACTCAACTGTTAACAGCATCAGATATTCATATGTTTTTGATTCAACAGATGAGGATTCATATGTTAAGGTTAATTCTAGTTCTAAGAAGCTTCAGAAGACAGATGGTGACGGATATGTTGCTACTGTATTAGATGCAAGTGCAACTAAGAACAAGATTACTGTAGCAGCTACAGCTGATGAGTTAAATAACTCTGTAGTTAAGTTCAATAACGAGTTATACTATGCTACAACTAAAGAATACAAGGCTGGCGAGACAGTAAAGTCTGGTTATGCAGTTAATCAGTCTATTACACTTGGTGCTGCACTTGCTGCTGACACAAAGGTTGTTACATTAGAGGCATTTGACGGTAAGGCAACTGGTACAATTACAGTTGGTAAGGATAGCGACTTTGTAAACGAGTATGGTATTGATGTTGATGGTTACATCAACCTTGCTAGATCTAGCTCAGATTTCAAGCTTTCACAGAAGATTGCTGATGGTTACTGGGTATCAGTTTCTCAGGCTGATGCTGCTGCTAAGACAGATGTAGCTAACGCTCTTGCTGCTGGCACAATCACAAAGAATGCTGCTGCAGTAAATATCGACCTTTACAAGACAGTTGCTACAGACAATAAGAACTATGATGCAAATACAGTTCAGTATGGTTTCCAGAAGCTTACACATGTTGTAGCAGATGTTGCTTCTCATGATGTAACATTCAAGACAGACTGGTTATCACAGTCAGCTGCAAAGAACGCTAATGTTGTTTACATCCTTGACAAGAACGTACCTACATTCACAGAGTACTTCCAGAGAATAGGTTCTATCTACAAGGTAAGTGATTTAGCAGATGAGAAGTTCTCAACAAACTACCTTGTATCTGGAACATACATCTTTGATGTAGCTACAGATGCTTCTAACAATGATGGTGTTTCTGACACAACAACAGCTGCTGCAGCTTCTACAACAACAACAAACTCACCAAAGACAGGTGATGTTGCTCCAATCGCAGCTCTTGCAGTTGTTATGATGG
>URGC01000186.1 GCA_900547255.1 uncultured Eubacterium sp.
CATAAGCAATACCAACATAATCTGGTTCTCCATCTATAATTCCTAAATAAACTCTTGTGTTCGGATCGCCTTGCAATAATGAATTGGGTACTGAACCACTACCACTCTTACCTGCCCCTGCCTTCTTTTGCGCATTAAGCCTGTTCTGGGTTCTCCAGTCAGTATTGACGTTATCTCTTGGAGAAGTCGGTGTGTAATCAGGACCGCTCTGCTTTACATTGTTGGCAGCATAGTTCTTTGCCCTCTCCTCACCATGGACGATCTCATAGTTTGCCAGCTTCTTGGCATCTGTTGCATTATATCCCTGACTCTTGCACTTATTGTATAAGTCCTGTTTCGATTTTGCATCAGGATAGCACTGCGTTTCAAGCTTTGCTGTATCCGGGTCTGCCCCCGCATCAATGTACTGCTGTTCTTTCCTGCTGTACGGGCTGTTCTCCTTCGTTCCATGTCCTGTCGGGTCATGGTTAAGGATCGGGTTATTCCGGCAGTAGGTATACAGGTTCAGTCCGTCACCATAGTAGGTATCTTCCTGTGTGAATCTGGCAATGACAGGATTATAATATCTTGCCCTGAGGTAATACTGCCCTGTCAACGGGTCATACTGCTCTCCCGTATAACGGAAACGGTTATGTACCTGTTCTTCACAGCTTACGGTATTTCCGAATGCATCATATTCATAATTGTTAAGTACTTGCGGCTGTACGTTCTCCTGTGGGAGTTCTCCGCTTTCCTTGTCCTCACCATTGATAACATGGGTGATACTTCCCTGCTCGTCAGATACATAATGATAATAGGTCTTCGCCTTCTCACTGTCAGAGCTGACCAGCCCAGTCCCCTGATATAGCGGATCACATTGCCATCGGATTTCTCCTCGGCTACTGCTTCCTTGTCCTCATTGTAGAGGAATTTCACCAGTTGTCCGTTTTCCTCCATCTCTGCACGCAGTCCTTCTGCATCATAATGGTTCTTCTGGAAGCTTCCGTCTGCCTTTGTCACCTATTCCAGTCTTCCGAAACCGTCATAGAGGTAAGACATCTCACCATCTGAGAGCATATTTCCGCTGTTATCGTGGGTATAGTGCTTCACCTGTCTGATGCCGTCTGTTATCTCCGTCAGACGGTTGCAGAAGTCACTGCCATATGGATACTGCCTGAAACGGCATCCCGGTATTGTTTTTTCTTACTATTAATCCATTAGAAGTATCAAAATAAAACATTTAGTGGGGGCTGAAACTACTCCCCTTGGAATCAGCTTTATATTATTATAATGCGTCAGACCAACTACACATTAATTGGCATAGCTGGTCATTAATTTCATTATGTTTATTAACAAATAAGCTGCTACTGCCAAAAGTAAACTCTACTATCATACTCTCCTCTCCATAAACATACACCATTTTCTAAGCCACATGAACAAATAAATATGCTGCATCCACCATTTAAAATTTCCGATTTACTTATTACATATTCAATATTATTGGAAATAATATTTCCCTGCAATTTTAATGCTCCAAGCTTCGTTGCATTTGCCACAAAAAAAGCATATTTCATAGATTTACATATTACTTTATTTGTATAGTTCAAAAAATCTTCTATTTCCTCTTTATTTTTACAAATAATATACTTTTTCTGACTATCTAATTCATCTAACTTAGCAATTATTTTTTCCTGTAGTTGTAAAGTAGTATGAAGGTCATAAAAATCATTAATAGAAATCTTTATCCCATTATTTTCCCATTCTTTACAAGCTTGTAGTATTTTATTTCTTCTTTTAACTTCATCCAATCTTGCTTTATCCATTTATATCTCCATTTCCTAATTAAACCCATTAAAATCTTCTGGAAAATGTCCTGGGTATTGATTATATCTACCTTTGCTAAAGGGACTTCCTTTCGTGTCATCTGCACCGTGAAAATGATTTCCACGTCCCATCTTATCAAAGGGATGTTCTATAATGTATTTCTTCTCTCCACATACATCAAATTCATACACAATTCTATTTTCTGAAGTTCCATCAAATACAAATTTGTGAGTTTTATATTCTGCTGACTTTGGAATACCTGCCGCTTCCTTTGCCTCTCTAAATGCTTGTCTTCTAGTAGTATTACTACCACTCTCAGATGCCTTACGATCCGCCCCTTTGGCATCTCTATACTGACGAGAGTCTCCCTGTATAGCCACAACA
>URGC01000187.1 GCA_900547255.1 uncultured Eubacterium sp.
CACAACCCACAATTATTATATTAAGACCGTGGGATTTATTATTGTTATGCATGACATCCTCCATTAGTTTATAATAGAAAACAACCAGACTTATTTTAATCTGGCTGTAGTAAAACACCAGGTACACAAAGTTTGCATGGCATTTTTAATATTATACATCATATTGACAGAATAGTGTATACTATATTTTGCTTATGAAGAATTAATACTATGCGTTAGTTTATATATTACAGGTTTATTGTATGAGTTGGAAAAAATATCTTGATTATGATTTTGAAAATGATATAGATGATAGTGAACGTGAGGCGAGGGAGCAGGCTGTTGATGATGACCTTGCAAAAGTACGTTCAATTGTTGAAAGCTGTGACATGAAGAGCTCAAAAGAGGTTACAAGACTTTATCTGCTTGTCAAGGAATACAAGATTGCTTTTAAAACATCAAAGGTCAGAAATAATTTTCTTAACTATCTTGCAGAGACAGCTGCGGTAAATCGCGCAAGAGAGGCTGAGAAAATACAGAAAGCAGATAAAAGGTTTAATATAAGGAGAGTTATATTAACATTTGCCGGATTAGCGTTAATTGCAGTGTCTGTTATCATGCTGACTGTTAACATATATAATAGGAATAAACAGACAGAGCAGCAGGATACGATGAACAATCTCCAGCAGATGCACAGGGAAAGCAGTACTGTACAGCAGTCTGAAACAGAACCGGACAGTGTGCAGGAGCAGGATGACAGTGATGATTCTGATTTGGATAATGAAGATGGCAATAAGGTTAACTCTGAGCTTGCGTCGATGTATGAGATTAATACAGATCTTGCAGGATGGATTTCCATAGATGGAACGGGACTTGATTATCCAGTGCTAAAAGGAGCTGACAACGATTATTACCTTACAAGAGATTTTTATGGTCAGAACAGCAGGCTTGGAAGCATATTTATGGATTACCGCAACGACTATAATGATATCAATATTATTATATACGGCCATAATTCAAGCAATGGTCAGATGTTCGGATACCTTAATAATTATAAGAGTGAAAGTTTTTATAAGGCACATAAGGAAATAAGGTTTGATACATTGCATGAACATCATACATATGAGATAATTGCGGTCTGCCAGGGACGCGTAAGATATATTGACGAAGAGGGATTTAGATATTATAATTATACGAATGATGAATATGAATTAGATAGTTTCTTCATGGATATGAGAAACCAGTCGATATACCCAGTAGATCATGAATTTGAGAACAGTGACAGATTTATTACACTGTCAACATGCAGTAATGATTCGGAGAGCGGACGTCTGTATGTGGTCGCAGTAAGAAAGGATTAGGGGGAAACCGAAACGATGCGAAGCAATATGAGAGAAAAAGTTAAATTGTTAAAGAACGGATTGAAGATTGGAGCAGCAGTGGCTGCTATGGCATTGGCAGTTTGCGTGGGTAATAAGAGTGTGGCGTATGCGGATGATGTGTCTGGCGTTGATGGCGGGATTAAGTGGACAATCAAGGATGACACATTAATGATTGAAGCCCAAACGGATGCTACAGATTCCGGAGTTATGCCTGATTATTTAAATCTTACAACATATACTGGTGAAGACAAAGCTCCATGGAGTAAAAAGACAGAGTATGATAATGTAAGTAAAATCGTTATAGCTGATGGTGTGAAGCATATTGGTGATAGGGCATTTGGTCAATTGGGTGGCAATGATCCACGTAAGGCATTAGATAAAGTGGTAATTGGAAAAGATGTTGAGAGTGTCGGAGAATATGCATTTACCAACAATAGTATTAAAGATTTAGAAATATATACAACTAAAAATGTATCTTATAATGAAACGTCATTTAAAAGCAGTGAAATGGGAAAGGAATATGACCAGGGAACTGCTGTATACAATATAGAGAATTTATATTGCTATGCTGGATTCAGTGAATATTTTACAGATAAAAATAGTAGCATTAATGTAACTAATTTTAATATCAAAATTGAATCCGACAATTTATTAGCTGATAAAGCAGATGTTGGTATCAAATGGGATGGACTGTCTACATCACAGACAGCGCAGAA
>URGC01000188.1 GCA_900547255.1 uncultured Eubacterium sp.
TGTAACATCCAGATTATCCATCTGCTGTTCAAGACGTGTTTTAATTATCTCTGCCTGATGGAGATTTGCGTTTAATACAGATAACTGTTTTTCCAGATCAGAAGTATCAACTGTTGCCCCGATTCTGTCTTGAATGGCATCCTTGAATTTTCCTTCCCTGGTCATTGCCGTAATCAATTTTGCAAGTACATCATCTATTTGCGACTGTTCAATATTACATCTGAAAGTACATTTATGACCGGTAGCATTTACCGTATTCTTGCAATAATAGTAATATCTGGTTTTCTTATCTTTTCGTCCTGCTTTTGCAATGTTGCCATACATTCCTTTTCCACAACATGGACATTTCAATATTCCTGACAAAATATGTGCATGCTCCGGATCATGAATCTTTTCTCTTCTATAATTATTTTTAGAGCGTTTCTCCTGTGCAAGATTCCATTCCTCTTCAGAAATAATCGCTTCATGAATTCCCTCATATACAGGGAACTCCGATTGTTCCACTACATGCGTTTCATTACGGGTTCCTGTTTTCTTCTCTGTACGCCTGCGTCCATATGCTATCTTCCCCATATATACCGGGTTATCAATTATCTTCTTGATAAAGCTGGACGAGAAGCCCGGTATTGTTCCATTCTGACGCAGCTTCTTTGTATATCCATGATTGTTCAGATAATTTGCCACGCCATTGATTCCATCATTGGTATGAATATACCTGTCAAAAATCATTTGAATAATTTCCACTTCATCCTCTGCAATAACAAGTTCACCATTTTCCAACTTATATCCATAAGGAGCAAATCCGCCATTCCATTTACCTTCTCTCGCCTTCTGCTCACGCCCAGCCATTGTCTGCACTCTGATATTTTCCCGCTCCATCTCTGCTACGGCAGCAATGATAGATATAAGCAGTTTACCGGCTTCTTTTGAACTGTCAATTCCATCTTCCACGCAGATTAGGTTCACACCATAATCCTGCATAAGCTGTAAAGAGCTGAGTACATCCGCCGCATTTCTGCCAAATCGGGATAATTTAAATACAAGGACGAAATCAACTCCGTCCTTGCCATCTTCAATATCATTCAACATCCGCATAAATTCCTGACGACCTTTTATATTCTTACCGGAATGCCCTTCATCGGAATATTCACCTACAATCTCCATATCCTGAAATTCTGCATATTTCCTAAGCTTGTCCTTCTGTGCATCCAAGCTGTAACCATCAACCTGAATTGCTGTTGATACACGAGTATATATGTAACATTTCGTTTTCTTTTTCAATACATTCACTCTCCTCTACTGTGGTAAAATCAAAGTTGGATTTTTCAACAGTGTGGCAATAACCGGGGTATATTTAGATACTCCATAGTCTTCAACAATACTGGTTATTCTAGCCCCTGCATCCTTTGATGAAGCACCACATAAGAAAACTCTTTCATCATCAGTTCCATAATCAAGCACGATAAAACGATCATGGAATATACCACCGGTCTTTTTCATTGATATTTTTACGGATGGATACTCCTTGCAGAAATCCGTAAATTCTATATTGTGAAGTTTATTATTTCCAACATTATCACTGAATAAAATAATATCTACTCCGGTCGGGGAATTCTTAAGGTGTACCAGCGTTCTTAATCCAATATAATTATCCACTACATATATTGATGACTTTGCCTGCTTATAAATGGACTCATATACCTCATCTGCACTACTAAATTTTGCATTAAACATGAGCCACTTGTCATCATCGTCTGAAACAAAGCTGTTCATCATATCAGCCAACTCAGATTTTGTTACAACATCCTTCAGTCCTTCTGCAACATCTGAAATCTGCTTTTCCAGAGATATCATATCTGAGTTGATTTTGTTAATTTCTATTTTGTTGTTAGCAGTTTCCATACTTAACTGAAGTACTTCACGCTGACCTATTAAATCACGATTTTCTAATATGTAATCTTTCATTTTCTTGAAAGTCTTCACAAGTGCACGGCTTTGTTTAATTGCAAGCTCGCCGCGTAAAACTGTCATAAGCATATATACTCCCTGCTCTGTAAACACATAAGGTTTGTATT
>URGC01000189.1 GCA_900547255.1 uncultured Eubacterium sp.
TTCCGGCTGATGTGACGTTGGAGGAAGCGAAGGCAGAAAGGCTGAACCGGAGACTGTAACAGCTGATTCGGCTGTAAAGAAGCAGGAGGAGTTTGAAGCGATGAAGAAAAAGACGAGAAACATGCTGATTGGACTTGTCGCAGTCATTGTGGCGGCAGTAGCAGGCATTGCAGCATATAAGGCAATGCATTAGAAACGAATAGTATCTGACCGCAAGGTCGGGAACACAGCCCGCAGGGTGAAGTTCCCGGCGGGCTTTCATTATAAGAAAGCGAGGTTAGAGACATGGGTTTATTTACAGACGGATTTAAGTTATTAAAGAAGGCGAGTGAGCCTTTGTATAAGACACCTAAATCCATTCAGGAAACCATAGAGATTATGGCGGTGGCTGAAAACGGCATTTTTGAAGTAAGCAAAAATAAGTATTCCAAATGCTACCGCTTTCAGGACATCAATTACACAACAGCAACGGAGGATGAGCAGATCGGCATATTTGAGAGATACTGCAAGTTCTTAAATTCGCTGGACTGTAATTATAAGATTACGATCAACAATAAGAACAAAAACATGGATGAACTCCGTGACAAGGTTCTGATTGCTGAGAAAAATGATGGCTTCAATAATTACAGAAGAATCTACAATGACATCATTGAGGAGAAGATTATTGAGGGCAGACAGGGGATTGAGCAGGAGAGATACCTGACAATCACGATTGAGAGAAAGAACTTCGAGGAGGCAAAGGCACAGTTTGCAACCCTTGAGGCAACGATACACAAGGCTTTCATTGAGCTTGGGGCAGAGATTGTGCCGCTTAATGGCAATGAGAGGCTGAAAGTGCTCTATGACTATTATCATCTTGGAGATGAGGGCAGCTTTGATTTTGATATCAAAAAGGCAAAGAAGGTCGGGGCAGATTTTAGAAATGATCTGTGCAATGGGATGGTGAAATATTTCCCAGACCATTTTGAGGATGAGAGTAAATTCTGCAAGGCACTTTTTATCAAAAAGTATCCGAGCAGTTTGTCAGACAGATTCATCAATGAGATTACTTCCCTTCCGGTTCATTCCATCACGAGCATTGATGTGGTGCCTGTTCCCAAGGATCTGACAACAAAGGTGCTTCAGAAGAAATACCTTGGTATTGAGTCGGATATCATTAAGCAGCAGAGAGTCCGTAATAAGAATAACGATTTTTCTACGGAAATCTCATATGCCAAAAGGACGGAGAAAAAGGAGATTGAGGAAATCATGGATGATGTCCGTGAGAATGACCAGTGCCTTTTCTTTGTGGGAGTAACCATTATTCTTATGGCAGAAAGCAAGAAGGAGCTTGAGAGTGTATGTGAGACAGTAGAGACTATCGGAAAGCGTAACAGCTGCACGATTGACACACACTACTTAAAGCAGAGGGAGGCACTCAACACAGCACTTCCGATTGGTGTAAGACAGGTGGAGACAATGCGTACACTTCTTACCCAGTCACTTGCGGTGCTTATGCCATTTAATGTGCAGGAATTAAATGACAGCACAGGAAACTATTATGGCATCAACCAGATCAGCAAGAATGTGAATATCGGTAACAGAAAGAAGCTCATCAATGGAAATGGCTTTGTATTTGGTGTGCCGGGTTCCGGTAAATCCTTCTTCTGCAAGATGGAAATGGGCAGCGTATTCTTGTCGGGAGATGATGAGATAATCGTCATAGATCCAATGAACGAATACTTTGATATTGCTGAGACTTATGGTGGAATGATGAATGCTATCGGATTACAGAATCCGGGACTTGATACATTTGTAAAAAGAGATATTCCATTCCTTAAGCAGTATGATACTAAGATTATTGTTAATGTTTGTGGAAAATCCGAAGCAGATTATGTGGATGCTGTTGAAAAGCTTGGTGAACAGCCAGTTGACCTTCTTGAAATTAATATTTCATGCCCTAATGTCAAAGAGGGTGGAATTGCTTTCGGACAGGTTCCATCTTCTGCAGAGGCTATTACTAAGGCGGTTAAGAAGGTTGCAAAGCAGCCGGTTATTATGAAGTTAAGTCCTAATGTTACTGATATCACAG